>NZ_PUWT01000022.1:0-84899 GCF_002968995.1 Photorhabdus hindustanensis | reverse complement strand
GGCGGGATTTTTTCGCCACTGACAGTAAGGGCTTGAGGTCTTTACGCGGGCTGAGGTTCACCCCGTGGCGTTGATAAGCGTGCTTCTTGATGTGGAGCGCCTTGTTGTACGCGAAACGGACCGCACCGAACTGAGCATTGAGATAATCAGCCTGTTCGGGTGTCGGGTAAATGCGGACTTTGGTGGCTCTTAACATCATCAGCGCTCATCGGGATAGTTTATGTATTTTAACCGCTTTTTTGGGCCGTGTCCCCCCCCCCCCCGGGCTGCCAGTGAACGTGATGGTTAATAACCTGAAAGCCCTGCGGGCTTTTCGCCTTATATCACCGCCCGCATTGGGCGAGGGTTTACGGCGGATTTTGCTAAAAGGTCAAGAAGTAAAAGGCTCTAATCTTCATAGTTTAATTTGCTGAGTTGTTCTCCCCTCGCTCAGTGGCAAGGCTTCTATAATTGCTATGCGCTGTACCCTATCAGTCATATTAGCATTATGACCCCAGCCATAATAAACATACCCGCAATATTGAATATACCCGTGCGTAATGAGCCTCTGCACAAACTAAAAAACCCTACGCACTTTCTGTGCGTAGGGTCACTATTTGGCGGAAGGATAGAGATTCGAACTCTAGGATGGTTTCCCATCGGCGGTTTTCAAGACCGCTGCCTTCGACCGCTCGGCCATCCTTCCATGACGCGGGATTATGCTCCTAACATGATAATATGTCTAGTCTCTATCTTAAAAATTCTGTGATTTTTTTACTGTTCGCTCAATCCTCAATCTATAATATCCTTTCCAGCTCCGATCCTGCTAAAATTAGCCTAAATAGATAGAATCATGAGATTCACCAATTTAACAAGCTCGAGCAATTATTAAGGCTTCTACTCAACGAATGTATAACAAACAGTTTTCTATTAATTCATCAACCATAAACCGTTACTACGGTCTGTTCATTATTCTGCTTTTTATTTCCCTGTTTTTATACAGCTATAACTACTTCAATGCCTGGCTAATGGGGAAAAAGTATGCGCTAAATAGTGTTGCAACCAAAATAGTATTACAGATAGAAGATTATCGTTATCACGCTAACTCTATCTTTAAACAAGCCAATAGCTCATCTTTTAAACCGCAAGAACTCGTCACACCAATGAAGCTACGGCCTGATGTTTACTGGCTTGAGAATCGTTATCAAACCATCGACACGATTATTTTTGGTCATCACAGCGCTGCAAGTGTCGAGTTGGCACAACGCCTCTCCAATTATATGGAAATTTTGTGGGGCACTCGCAATGAATACAACTCCATGTACTATCTGAATGGTAAAGATAATAGTCTGTTTCTGATAACAACTCACTCTATTCTTAAACCGGAATTGAGATTTAAAGAAAGTTATCTAACACTGACTGCCGAATCAAAACGTTCAGAAATGCTAATGCAATCCACCGCGTTAGACGAACGGGAAAATATTTCATCCATCCGTAAGTTAAATGGCGAAAATATCTATTTTTATACTTACCGAGCAACATTCAATTCACCGGGTCAATTGGCAACAGTTATCGCTTTCGATTTACCTATTTGCCATCTTCTTCCTATTGATATGGCAGCGGCAAATTTCAGTTTATTATCGGATGACGAACAACCCCCTCATGAAATCAATAAAGTTAATATCTCACAAAATGGTTTCTGGCTCGAATTTTCTCAATCACTCAAAGGTACACAATACAAACTGCTGTATCGGATATCACTCAAGGATTTGCTCATCGATTTGTTATACAGAAACATCTGGTTGTTACTGGCTGATTCAGTATTTATTATCCTCTCTCTAGGTGGGCTTATCTACATTCGTAGAAAATATATCGCGCCAAACGCTCTTATGAACCACGAATTACAAGTCAAGGACGCGTTAAGTCACGATATTATCTCTAATATCCCGATTGGCCTATTGATTTATGATTTCTCAGTAAATCAAATAATTATGTGCAATAACATAGCCGATCATCTGTTGCCGAATGTCGATTTAAATAAAATTAAAATGATGGCAAAGCAACATCATGGTGTCATCCAAACGTCAATTGACGATTCAGTCTATGAAATTAAAATGTCCAGCATTCGCCTGTTGCCAGAAACTTATCTGTTTTTACTGCAAGATAAAGATCAGGAAGCATTAATTAGCAGGCGTCTACAACTTGCTCATCTGGAACACGATAAGAGTGTACAAGCTCGGCGTTTTATGCTGACCAACATTCGTTCTGAATTAAAACAACCAATAAAGGAATTAGATCATATCGCTTACCAACTGAAACAAATTCTCACAGAAGAAAATAGTGTTCGTATCGTTGATAATTTATTATCTAAATCCGAACATATATCCGACTGGATCGAGAATATTTCATTACTCAATGAATTAGAATCAGGTGAATGGCAAGAAAAAAATGAATCGTTTTCATTATCAATCATTTTAGAAGATATTATTAAGAAAGTATTTTCTAAGATGAATAATAAAGGATTGAATTATTATTATCATTGTAATATTAATCCTGAATCACTATTTATTGGCGATAGCACCGCCATCAGTAAGATTGTCCTGATGTTAGTCAATTATGCAATCACGCTCACATCTTATGGCAAAATATCTCTCATCGTTAATTATTCTCAGGAATACAAAGAACAAATTCAAATTGAAATTATAGATACAGGGGCTGGACTTAATTCAACAGATTTAACAAATTTGAATTATCCATTTTTAAGTAACGCGACAGGTGATAAATATCAATCCAATTCAGGACTGACCTTTTATCTATGTAACCAATTATGTAGAAAATTAAATGGGCATTTTACTATAAACAGCAAACCCAACCTGGGTACGCACTATGCTATCAATCTGCCTTTAATCATCGGCCAAGACCAATGCCCGCCGCTACTGGAAGACATTACTGCCTTGCTGGATATCAGCAATACGGAGATCCGTAAGATTGTGCAAAATCATCTGCATCATTATGGCGCAGTTTACTTCGATAAAAAGCAAGAAAATATGAATCGAGAGTACGATATCATGTTGACCGATAAACCCTACGATTCGGCAAAATCGACTATATTACTGGTCGATAATCTGGCCGGTTTTGAGCAGATAAAACCTGACTATATTAGGTGTAACTACAATCTGGGTGAATCGGTTATCAATGCCATTTCGTTATTAATTGAGAGAAGTTTCAGTTTTAACGAGTTTAATGCAAATTCGGAAATGCCAGCATTTAACGATGAAAGCAGTGATTACGATTTTGGCAATGTCATAAATAGTTATCAAAAACAGCTCATTGATAGCGATTACCGACAATTATTTGTCGAGACAGTACCGATAGATATTAATAAGCTGTATACTGACATAGAACAATATGATCTGATATCGCTTTCGCAAACAGCACATCGCCTGAAAGGCGTCTTTGCTATGTTAGACCTAGAACTCCTCAAACTTTCTTGCGAAACACTGGAACAACACATAACAGACAGTAACGAAATAGAGATTAAGAATAGCATTAGCCGTATTGAATCCTTAACCAATAGGCTATTGCAGCAGGGTAACTAATAGATGAATAACCTTAACGTCATTATTGCTGATGATCATCCAATTGTCCTGTTTGGCATCCGCAAATCACTTGAGCGGCTTGAATGGATCAATGTCGTCGCTGAGTCGGAAGACTCGACCACATTGATCAACAATCTGTCCTGTATTAAAGCAAACGTATTGATCACTGATCTGTCTATGCCTGGCGACATATACGGCGATGGAATCAATTTGATTAAATACATCAAACGCCATTATCCCAGACTATCAATCATTGTTTTAACCATGAACAATAATCCAGCAATCTTAAGTGCTGTACTCGAACTTGATATTGAAGGCATTGTCTTAAAACAAGGAGCACCAACAGATTTACCTGATGTATTGACGGCCCTGAAAGAAGGGGAAAGATTTATGCCAGAAAGCGTTTCTGAACTGTTGAAAAAAGTGACGAAAGCCCCCTATGGAGATAAACCGTTATCACAAAAAGAGAGTGAAGTTATACGTCTATTCGCCCAAGGCTTTTTGGTAACAGACATTGCCAAAAAACTGAAACGCAGTGTCAAGACTATCAGCAGTCAGAAAAAATCAGCTATGGTAAAACTGGGGGTAAATAACGACATTGCATTACTCAATTACCTTGCTTCTGTCACTATCGATACAAACGATAATGTTCAGTAGATACCGTTCATTATTTTAATTTTAATATGAAAGTCGTCCGATGCCCGGCAACTACTTGTTTATGCCGGGCATTGCCTTAATTCACCGTTTTAACTCATCGTTTTAAGAATCATCGGTTCAAATCATCTCCGTCAGTACCTGTCTAAGAGTCACCAGGGAAACAGGTTTAGACAAACAATCATTCATTCCTGCATCAATACAGCGCTGTTTTTCTTCTGCCAGCGCATTTGCCGTAATACCAATAATCGGCAGCTTACACCCTTCATTCCGTAAGTACATTGTTAACGCATAACCATCCATATTGGGCATATTGACATCCGTCAGAATGATATCAATCCCCCCTTTTTTCAAATATTCCAACGCATCTAATCCATCATTTGCCATCACTGTTTGAAAACCAATGGATTTCAATTGATCGGCCAATAAACGGCGGTTGATGGGATGATCATCCACCACCAGAACCATAATAGTATTAAACCGGGTATTTATCTGAAAAACAGGTGGTGCGGTATTTAATACCACATTATGATTCGATGAAATCAGTCGCTCAATCATTACCGGTAAATCATGTAGATGGTAAGTGTTGTGTAGCCAATAGTTTTCTCTGATTTGTTCCGGTGAGCCAATATAGTCGGTCGATAACTCAATATAACCATATACCGGGGAAGTCACAGCATCAGGGAAATCGCTGATAATAATTTCACTACCATCAGTGCTTTGCCCGCTATACAAAATAGTGTGTAAGCCATGATGAACCAGAAAACGCTGTAAAAATTCCTCCAGATAAAGATTACGTATAGCCAAGATGATTTTTCGCTGATACTCATTGATTAGCTGAGTGTTTGGCCTATATTTCGCACCATATAAAGGTAAACGAATAGAAAACATACTCCCTATCTGTGGTTGTGAAATGACTTCGATATCACCATCCATCAGATTGATAAGTTTTTCACAAATCGCCAGACCAAGCCCCGTTCCTTGAGATGAACTTTCCGTATTGGGCATGATCTGGAAAAATGGATCAAACAACTGAACCAGCGCTTTATCAGAAATACCGACGCCAGTATCTTTTATTCTGACGTATAAATAATCTCTATCAACCGTCACATGGATAACCACACATCCGGTATCAGTGAATTTAATCGCATTATTTAACAAATTAGATATAACTTGTTGTAATCGAACCGGATCATTGCAGATATAATCCGGTACATCCGGTTCAATATAGCAATACAAGGTCAATGGTTTTTTCACCACTAACGGCAGGTAGTTAGAAATAACATGAGAGATAACTTCCTGACAGGAAAATTCTCTAGACTCAATTTTAAGCTGTTTAGATTCAATTTTTGAGAAGTCGAGAATATCACTGATAATTTTTAGCAACAACGCTGAAGAATTATTCATCGTTGATAACAAACGAATAGATTCAATAGGCAACGAATGCGCCTGTAATAATTCCAGGTTGCCAATAATACCGTAAAGCGGCGTTCTCAACTCGTGACTGACGGTAGCTAAAAACATAGATTTAGAATAGTTAGCCTGTTCCGATGCCAGCGCCATCTCCTGTAATGATTTTTCCATCCGTACACGGACGCTAATATCAACCAAAACACAAATCGCCACCTCTTCATTCCTATAGCGGGAATGAACAAAACTGATTTGTAGATGATGATTATTACTGGTTACGACATCAACATAACTGCTGGTTCTGTCACAAATAATATGAATAATACGTTCCCGATCTTCATGCGTTAACATTCTTAAATAATTATGAGCTAACTCATTACTTAGAATATTACTCCCATCACTGACCCGCAATATACTGATCCCAACCGGCGCTGAAGCGACAATTTTATGATTAAATTGTTCATGCTCCTCTAGCCGAATTGCATTCTCCTCAGCCGGAGCAAACATTTTCCGTTCAAACAGATACACCAGAACAATGATAACAAAGGCAGATAACACATTAAGCACAATACTGCTAATAATCTGTAGCTTAAAACCTTCAAAAATAGTTTTCAGCGGCAGCGCGTAAATGATACTGAATGAAGATGGCATTAACCGGCGCTTTAACAGTAAATCGGTGAAATTATCATCATAGCCAAAATAAGGCGCTTCCAACTGATAATCGGCATAATGAAGTTTATAGTCATCATTTGCTGGATAGTGCAACACAGGTTGATTACTGCGATTCAATAACGTTATTGAAATTGGGCGGTCTTGTCTTTGAATAAAAGAGTCCAATCTGATGAATTGTTCAATGCCTATCATTGCAACCATCTGACCATTGACATATACCGGCGCCAATACGTAGAGATGACCGCTATCAGATCTTGCACCAGGAATAACCCAATAAACATTTCGTTCTTTACCTTGATCTTTCAAGCTGATAAGTCTGCGTGAGTTTTCATAAACTATTTTTTTCAGCGTATCAGGTTCAGTCGAGGTATTACGGATAGAAAAATTCACCATACACATACTTTGCGTACCCACCAGAAAAACCTGATTCAACCCCTGAGGCGCCGCAAGATTATCTTTCCAATAGAAGATGAGGTTATTTAACGAATTTAAATAACTATGAGTGTTGTTGCGAAAAGTACGACAGTCAGCGCTTTGGTTTAAAGGATGATAAGAAAACGCCGGGCTATTATGGGGAAAATCAAAAATAGCATTTTTCCCATTAGAATTCAGTAAATGCTTCTCTGTCATATATTGGATATCCCGCAGAACACTTGCTGTATGACGCACATAAGAGAGCGTGGAATCATAATTAGCATTGTATTCTTGCCGAATATCCGACTTGACTTCATTAAAGATATTAACCAAGTAAAAAGCTGTTAATAAAGCGCCTAACGCCCACAGCATTAGGCCAAGCACCCGGAAAAGATAACGGGATATTTTTAGCGATGTACGAAAAGAAGAAAGATATCTCAAAAGGTTACCTAATAAAAACCGGCATCATTCAACGTCATTCATGACAAGATATACCAGAGTTTAAAGATTACAAAGACCCATCGATCGCATATTTCAATATTAATAAAAATCCCTTTTAAAAAACAGGCACCGAAGTACCTGTTTCTTAATTAAGTAAAAATATCTTCACTTAAACCGGATCAACTGACTCGCTGCTATTAGCATCGGGTAAATCGGTGTTATCGCTTTTCGATTCTTCCCCTTCTGCCGCCAGCCCGTCCTCATCATCTTCCGGCTCAGCAACCCGCTGTAAACCGACAACTTTCTCATCTTCCGCAGTACGAATAAGTGTTACACCTTGAGTATTGCGGCCAACAACGCTGACTTCCGATACCCTTGTACGCACTAACGTGCCGGCATCAGTAATCATCATTATCTGATCGGTCGGTTCAACCTGAATTGCACCAATCACATTACCATTACGTTCGCTGACTTTAATCGAGATAACCCCCTGCGTTGCACGGGATTTAATTGGATACTCGTTTTCAGCAGTACGTTTACCATAACCGTTTTCAGTGACAGTCAGAATTTCTCCTTCTCCACGCGGGATAATCAGAGAAACCACTTTATCTTCACCATTCAGTTTGATACCACGTACACCGGTCGCTGTACGCCCCATTGAACGAACCGCTTCCTCTTCAAAACGAACAACCTTCCCTTCCGCGGAGAACAACATAACTTCGTTACTACCGTCAGTCAGGTCAACGCCGATCAGCTCATCACCTTCATTGAGATTAACGGCGAGAATACCGGCACTGCGCGGACGGCTGAAATCTTGCAACGCGGTTTTCTTCACGGTCCCACTGGCAGTAGCCATGAAGACATACAACCCTTCTTCATATTCACGCACCGGCAGAATCGCCGTAATTCTCTCATTTTGCTCTAACGGCAACAGGTTGACAATCGGACGACCACGCGCACCACGGCTAGCCTCCGGTAATTGATAAACTTTCATCCAGTACAGGCGGCCACGGCTGGAGAAGCAGAGGATCGTATCGTGAGTATTGGCAACCAACAACTTGTCAATAAAATCTTCTTCTTTAATACGCGCTGCGGATTTACCTTTACCACCACGGCGCTGCGCTTCATAGTCAGATAACGGCTGATATTTGACATACCCTTGATGTGACAGCGTGACAACAACATCTTCCTGATTAATCAAATCTTCAATATTAATATCAGCCGTATTTTCCGTGATTTCAGTACGGCGGGCATCGCTATATTGCGCTTTAATTGCCAACAACTCTTCACGGATCACTTCCATCAAGCGCTCAGGATTTTCCAGAATGAATAGCAATTCGCCGATTAATGTCAGCAATTCACGATATTCATCCAGCAGTTTTTCATGCTCCAAGCCGGTCAGTTTCTGTAAACGCAGATCCAGAATGGCTTGAGCTTGTTGTTCGGTCAGATAATATTTACCGTCATGTACACCATATTGTGGTTCCAGCCATTCAGGACGGGCGGCATCATCACCGGCACGTTCCAGCATGGCGGCAACACTGCCTAATTCCCACGGCTTAGCAACCAATGCGGCTTTTGCCTCGGCGGGTGTCGGAGCAAGACGGATAAGTTCGATAATCGGATCGATATTCGCCAATGCGACAGCTAATGCCTCAAGAATATGGGCGCGTTCACGGGCTTTGCGTAATTCAAAGATGGTACGACGAGTGACCACTTCACGGCGGTGGCATACGAAAGCCGAAATAATATCTTTTAGATTCAGCAGCTTCGGCTGCCCCTGATGCAGGGCCACCATGTTGATGCCAAAAGAGACTTGAAGCTGAGTCAGGGAATAGAGGTTATTCAGAACCACTTCCCCCACCGCATCCCGCTTCACTTCAATCACGATCCGCATGCCGTCTTTATCGGATTCGTCACGCAGCGCACTGATCCCTTCAATGCGTTTTTCTTTCACCAATTCGGCAATTTTTTCAATTAGGCGGGCTTTGTTGACTTGATAAGGAATTTCGTGCACTAAAATCGTTTCACGGCCATTCTTCTCATCAACTTCAATTTCCGCACGGGCACGGATATAAATTTTACCGCGGCCAGTCCGATAAGCCTCCTGAATACCGCGACGACCATTAATAATCGCGGCAGTAGGGAAATCCGGGCCAGGAATATACTGCATCAGCCCTTCAATGCTGATGTTTTCATCTTCAATATAAGCCAGACAACCATCAATAACTTCGGATAAGTTATGAGGAGGAATGTTAGTCGCCATACCCACTGCGATACCAGAAGAGCCATTGATCAGCAGGTTTGGTACTCTGGTCGGCATCACTTCCGGGATCTGCTCTGTACCATCATAGTTTGGCACAAAATCGACAGTCTCTTTCTCCAGATCCGCTAGCAACTCATGGGCAACTTTCGCCATACGTACTTCGGTGTAACGCATAGCGGCGGCTGAGTCTCCATCGACTGAACCAAAGTTACCCTGACCATCAACCAACATATAGCGCAGGGAAAACGGCTGAGCCATACGAACAATCGTGTCGTAGACTGCGCTATCCCCATGTGGATGGTATTTACCGATGACGTCCCCGACAACACGGGCAGACTTCTTGTAGGGTTTATTCCAATCATTTCCCAGTACACTCATGGCATAAAGCACGCGGCGGTGTACCGGCTTTAGTCCGTCTCGAACATCTGGTAGTGCACGCCCGACAATTACAGACATCGCATAATCCAGATATGAGCTTTTCAGCTCTTCTTCGATATTGACCGGGGTGATTTCTCTGGCAATGTCGCTCATGGAGCCCACTATCCCTCATACATTCCGAATTCAAAGGTTTAGAACTATACCACAAACCAACAGTTTTATAAAAATCAGATACGGGTATTTAAAAATTAAGCCGTGTATACTATCTCAGAACTGAGTAAACCCTGCTCAGAACAGAGTGAATCCGCCTGTTTTAAGAAAGTTTAAGGAGCGACAACCGCTGATGAACATCAAAACCCCGTCCACCCCAAACAATGTTGATCAACAGGAAATAGAGAAATTTGAAGCAATTGCTTCTCGCTGGTGGGATTTGGATGGTGAATTTCAGCCGCTGCACCGAATTAACCCGCTACGCTTGAATTATATTTTGCAGCGTTCTGACGGTATTTTCGGTAAAAAAGTCTTAGATGTGGGCTGTGGCGGCGGTATTTTGTCAGAAAGTATGGCCCGTGAAGGGGCAGAAGTGACCGGGCTGGATATGGGTACGGAACCACTTGAAGTTGCCAGACTGCACGCCCTTGAAACAGGTATCCCCGTGACTTATGTACAGGAAACTGTGGAAAGCCACGCCGAAAAATATCCACAAGCTTATGATATCGTCACCTGTATGGAAATGCTGGAACATGTCCCAGATCCACAATCGGTCGTCCGTGCTTGCGCTCAGTTAGTGAAACCCGGCGGGCACGCCTTTTTTTCTACCGTTAACCGCAACAAAAAAGCCTGGCTTATAGGGATAATCGGCGCGGAATATATTCTGAAAATGGTGCCAAAAGGAACTCATGACGTGAAGAAATTTATCCGGCCATCAGAGTTGATAGGCTGGATTGACAGCACACCTCTACAAGAACAGCATATTATCGGCCTGCATTACAACCTGCTGACGGATAAATTTAGCCTTGGTCACAATGTAGACGTCAATTATATGTTACACACCCGGTATGTCTGACATATTCATCTGGCAGATTAATAAATCGGCAAATGAATCATATTTTCAGGAATTTTTTTACTCATTTTTGCCGGTGTTTCTGTCAGAGCAACCGCTAGTAATGATGCAGGCTTCCGGCTTTTTAATAAATTTAGTCCTCAAGTTATCCACAAGAATCCGTATTTTTGTGCACTTGATAAAAGCCGCTTTTAACATTATCTTGTTGTCATTATTTAGTGTACCCCCTACATATTGTGTTCCTTAACATTCCATTACCACTACTCTCTCGTGGGTTTCTTCGCCACTGAGAGGGTTATGTTTTGGTCTGAGCAAAGACACAAAGCAGGTGGGAACGAATCTGAAAGTAAATGTAAGGTATGCCTGTCCATGAACCATAGTCTGCTAGTAACAAAGCGTGATGGCCACAAAGAACGAATTGACCTTGAGAAAATCCACCGGGTTGTTAACTGGGCAGCCGATGGGCTGAAAAATGTCTCGGTATCACAAGTAGAACTGCGGTCCCAAATCCAATTTTACGATGGTATCAAAACCTCAGATATTCATGAGACGATGATCAAAGCTGCCGCTGATCTTATCTCCGGCGATGCGCCTGACTATCAGTATCTGGCCGCCCGCTTGGCAATTTTCAATCTGCGTAAAAAAGCTTATGGTCAATTCGAGCCGCCAGCACTCTATGATCATGTATCCCGTATGGTGGAAATGGGCAAATATGGCAAGCATTTGCTTGCAGACTACTCGAAAGAAGAATTCGAGCAAATGGACGCGTTTATTGACCATTGGCGTGATATGAACTTCTCCTATGCGGCGGTCAAACAGCTTGAAGGTAAATACCTGGTTCAGAATCGCGTTACCGGTGAAATTTATGAAAGCGCCCAATTCCTCTATATTCTGGTGGCGGCTTGCCTGTTCTCCGGTTATCCGAAAGAGACGCGTCTGGACTATATTCGCCGTTTTTACGACGCGGCTTCGACATTTAAAATTTCTCTGCCAACTCCGATCATGGCAGGTGTACGCACCCCTACCCGTCAATTCAGCTCCTGCGTGCTGATTGAATGTGACGATAGCTTGGATTCCATTAATGCGACCTCTAGCGCCATTGTGAAATATGTTTCTCAACGCGCCGGTATTGGTATCAACGCAGGCCGTATTCGCGCCTTGGGAAGCCCAATCCGTAATGGTGAAGCCTTTCATACTGGCTGTATTCCTTTTTATAAGCATTTCCAGACCGCGGTAAAATCCTGCTCTCAAGGGGGTGTTCGTGGCGGCGCCGCCACACTGTTCTATCCATTGTGGCATCTGGAAGTTGAAAGCCTGCTGGTATTGAAAAACAACCGTGGCGTTGAAGGGAACCGTGTTCGTCACATGGACTATGGCGTACAACTTAACAAACTGATGTACGAACGACTGATCAAAGGTGAAGAGATCACCCTGTTCAGCCCATCCGACGTTCCGGGGCTATATGATGCATTCTTTGCCGATCAGGATGAATTTGAACGCTTGTACACCAAATATGAGCAAGACAGCAATATCCGTCAGCAACGTCTGAAAGCGGTTGAGCTCTTCTCCCTGATGATGCAGGAACGTGCTTCTACCGGCCGTATCTATATTCAGAACGTAGATCACTGCAACACTCACAGCCCATTTGATCCTTTGGTCGCCCCAGTGCGCCAATCAAATCTGTGTCTGGAAATTGCACTGCCAACCAAACCATTGAATGATATCAATGATAAAAATGGTGAAATCGCGTTGTGTACCTTATCTGCATTCAACCTGGGAGCCATTGAAAATCTTGATGAGCTGGAAGAACTGGCTATTCTGGCGGTTCGTGCCCTTGATGCCCTGCTCGATTATCAGGACTACCCTATCCTTGCCGCCAAACAAGGGGCAATGGGTCGCCGTACATTAGGCATTGGTGTTATCAACTATGCTTACTATCTGGCGAAACACGGTGTACGTTATTCCGATGGCAGCGCGAACAATCTGACTCACAAAACATTTGAAGCGATCCAGTATTACCTGCTGAAAGCTTCTAATGAACTGGCGAAAGAGCAAGGCGCTTGCCCGTGGTTTAAAGAGACCACCTATTCTAAAGGTATCCTACCTATCGATACCTATAAAAAAGCGCTGGATGCATTGACCAATGAACCGCTGCACTATGACTGGGAAACATTGCGCAACGAGATCAAACAACATGGTCTGCGCAACTCGACATTATCTTCTTTGATGCCGTCAGAGACCTCTTCACAGATCTCTAACGCCACCAACGGCATTGAGCCGCCTCGTGGCTACATCAGCATTAAAGCATCAAAAGATGGCATTTTACGCCAGGTTGTCCCGGAATATGAGCGTCTGAAAGGGGCTTATGAACTCTTATGGCAAATGCCCGGCAATGATGGCTACTTGCAGTTGGTTGGTATCATGCAGAAATTTATCGATCAGTCGATCTCTGCCAATACCAACTATGATCCGACACATTTCCCAAGTGGAAAAGTGCCGATGAATCAGCTGCTGAAAGATTTGCTGCTCGCTTACAAATATGGTGTGAAAACGCTGTATTACCACAATACCCGTGATGGTGCGGAAGACGTTCAGGATGACCTGGAAGAAGTCGTGGAATCTGCTGATTCCGATTGTGAAGGCGGCGCGTGTAAGATTTAATTTGAGGAAGTTATGGCCTATACCACTTTTTCACAAGTAAAAAACGACCAGTTACAAGAACCGATGTTTTTTGGTCAGCCGGTAAACGTAGCCCGTTATGACCAGCAAAAGTATCCAATTTTCGAGAAATTGATCGAAAAACAGCTCTCTTTCTTCTGGCGCCCGGAAGAAGTTGACGTGTCTCGCGACCGCATTGACTACAATGCGCTGCCTGACCATGAAAAGCATATTTTTATTAGTAACTTAAAATACCAAACGCTGCTGGACTCTATTCAGGGCCGCAGCCCGAACGTGGCTTTTCTGCCCTTGATCTCCATCCCTGAGCTGGAAACTTGGGTTGAAACTTGGTCTTTTTCTGAAACGATTCATTCACGTTCTTACACTCACATCATTCGGAATATCGTTAATGATCCGGCGGTTGTATTTGATGATATTGTCACCAACGAAGAGATTCTGAAACGGGCGAAAGATATTTCCGCTTATTACGATGATCTGATTGAGATGACTAATCACTACCAGCTATTTGGTGAAGGAACGCATCAGATTGCCGGTAAAACCATCACTGTCAGCTTGCGTGAACTGAAAAAGCAACTGTACCTGTGCCTGATGAGCGTTAACGCGCTGGAAGCGATCCGCTTTTACGTCAGTTTTGCCTGTTCATTTGCCTTTGCTGAACGCGAATTGATGGAAGGTAACGCGAAAATCATCAAATTGATCGCCCGTGACGAAGCACTACATCTGACCGGCACACAACATATGCTGAATCTGTTGCGCTCTGGTCAGGACGATCCAGAAATGGCAGAAATCGCCAAAGAGTGTGAACAACAGTGCTATGACCTGTTTGTTCAGGCGGCGGAACAAGAAAAAGAGTGGGCGGATTACCTGTTCAGCGAAGGTTCCATGATTGGTTTGAACAAAGATATTCTGTGTCAATATGTTGAGTACATTACTAACATTCGTATGCAGGCTGTCGGGCTGAAACTACCATTTGAAACGCGCTCTAACCCGATTCCGTGGATTAACGCTTGGCTGGTGTCTGACAACGTTCAAGTAGCGCCGCAGGAAGTTGAAGTTAGCTCATATCTGGTTGGTCAGATTGATGCTGAGGTTAACCCTGACGACTTGAGTGATTTTGAACTCTGATGACAAGCTACAAAGTAACCCTGCATGGTATGCAGGGTTATCATATCTACAGCTCTCCCGAACTGCATAACAGTCTACTAGAAGCGCTGGAGCAAGGCAGAATACAAGCTGAATACCAGTGCCGCGAGGGTTATTGCGGCTCTTGCCGTGTCAGATTGATAAAAGGCAAAGTCGGCTATCGACGCAAACCGCTGGCTTTTATTAATGAAGGCGAGATTTTACCCTGCTGCTGTCATCCACTCAGTGATATTGAGATTGAGCTTTAGAACCTATCCCAATAGGCGTAATTATTTCAGGCCGTTCCTAGGTGGTAAAACGTAATAACCGATTCTTTCAGTTATTACGTCTTTCTTTTAGAAGAAAGACCATATTATTGCTTTTCTCCTCTTTAATATATTCATTAGAATTTACCGCTGAAATCAATATTTACTCTCCATAATCCTATAGATTACACTGAATTAATAGATAATAATAAATTCGAGAACAATCATTAACTCGCTTGATTCAAGAGTAAAAAACATGCTATATAAATATATATTTTATTGAAATAATAGTATAAATTATATTTGTAATATAACCTCTATCAATGTTTAATTAACAAACAATTAAACACAATAATATCAAGGAAACGACGATGAAAAAAACAATAAAATGGGGCATTATTGGTTGCGGTGATGTTACTGAAGTAAAAAGTGGCCCTGCCTTTTATAAATTAGATAATTCTGAATTAGTTGCAGTAATGCGGCGCAACGCTAATTTAGCAGAAGACTTTGCCAAGAGACATCATGTTCCTAAATGGTATTCTGACGCTGATTCACTGATTAATGACAAAGACATTGATGCAGTATATATTGCAACACCGCCCTCTACACATAAAGAATATACCATTTTAGCAGCTAAAGCTGGTAAAGCAATATATGTAGAAAAACCTATGGCATTAACATTCGAAGAATGTAATGAGATGATCGCGACTTGTAAATCCCAAAATGTTCCCTTATTTGTAGCTTATTACAGAAGAGCATTGCCAAGATTTTTAAAGATCAAAGAATTAATTGAGTCTGGCGCGATAGGGACACCAAGGATAGTAAACTGTATACTTTATAGAGAGATAGAGCAATGTTACCAAGATCCTCATCATTTACCTTGGGTTGTTAAGCCCGAAATTTCCGGTGGTGGGTTATTTGTTGATTTAGCATGTCATACTCTTGATATATTAGACTTTCTTTTAGGAAGAATTATTTCTGTTAAAGGGCATGCAAACTCTCAGGGAAATATTTATTCTGCGGAAGATTGCGTATCAATGTCATTTATGTTTGAAAATAATATTCAAGGTGTGGGTATATGGAATTTTGCATCGAATTCCAGACATGATAATGTTGAAATAATTGGCAATAAAGGAAAAATATCTTTTTCCACCTTTGGAAATTCAGCCATTTCACATTATGACCAGAACAATAAATTACACCAATTTAATATTGACAATCCAGTACATATAGAAATGCCATTGATTAACACTATCATCAATGAATTACAAGGAAAAGGACTTTGCCCATCAACAGGAGAATCAGGCTCACGAACCAGTTGGGTAATCGACCAAGTATTAAAAGATTATAGAATGAAGAATTATTTACAATATAAAAATGAATAAATCGGTTTTTAGGGGAAATAACAATTAGATATATATGTTCTTATTGAAAACATCGGAAGTTAATAAATGATCTTAAATCCTCTATTAACTTCTTTTTAATCAATTTTAACATTTCCCCATTTGGCTATAATTTCATTTCCAATATTATACGTAGGTTGAATAATTCACAGATGGTATTCAGGATGAAAATTAATAATAAATGAATCTGCTATTATTACCTAAATCTCTATCAGGAAAATGTCTGATAAATAATGCACTTTTAGTCTCTGGTCTCACTTCATACAAAAGTGAAAGTAACTCAGGATTATCACCAGTAAACAACGACTTTCTTGATTGAAGCAACTGTTGACGATACTCTTTTTCTATTAACGAATCCATCAATTTCATTTTATTCTTCCCGGAGTTGTTGTAATTAGGTTACCATGCTTATCAGTTAAGATAGTTATAATATTAGTAGATTTGTAATTACTAAACTTGTCAATTCCTATCATCTTTTTCTGTAATCACTACGCGTTCATAACGAATACCATCATTACTTTGAATAGTTCGTGTGATAGGAGATTGAACAACCTTCTTATCAGATAAGATCCTTTTCAATTCATTACGCCAATACCCACCGTGATTGCCGGTCAGGTATTGTTCTTTAAATCCCCGAACAGAATATTGCCCACCTAGTGAGAGACGCTCTTTGGCATATAAGGTTGTACGGTGTGGTTTGACCGTAACTAGCAGACAATGACCATTTACAACTAATGTCCTAAGACAAACAGATATGCTTTCCATTGATAATTATTATTTCACCATACGTTAATTGTTAAGATAATGAATAACGTCTTATTTTAATTGGCAATCCAGATGAAAATAAAAAATTATCTTATTTAAGTGTGAGTAAAATGTGGTTTTTTTAAAAATTCAATAGAATAATTAACTTTTTATATTTAACGAAATACATAATTTAGGATCATGCAAAAACGCAATTGTAATCATTTATTTACACTAAGTGTAACCTTAATTTGACATAAATAAATTATTCCTTTAGCCTGCCTTTCCATAACGATTTCAATCAGTTCATAAACTAGGGGAAAGCGTGAAGAATCGTACTCTTGGCAGTATTTTTATCGTAGCGGGCACGACAATTGGCGCAGGAATGCTGGCGATGCCGCTGGCAGCGGCCGGTGTCGGTTTTGGAACAACCTTTGTGATGTTAGTCGCTCTTTGGGTTTTGATGAGCTATACCGCTTTATTGCTGGTGGAAGTTTATCAATACAGCCCGGCTGATACGGGCCTGGGAACGCTGGCAAAACGTTATCTTGGTCGAGGAGGCCAATGGCTCACCGGTTTCAGTATGCTCTTCCTTATGTATGCCCTGACAACCGCTTATATCAGTGGCGCCGGTGAATTGCTGTCAGGCAGTCTCTCTTCATGGCTGGATAAACCGATTCCTGTCTCATTTGGCGTACTGATTTTCACCCTTGTCGCAGGTTGTGTTGTCACTATCGGTACTCAATCTGTCGATATGATTAACCGCCTGCTATTTACTGCAAAAATCATTTTCCTGGTTATTATGCTGACTGTCATGATGCCCCACATCAAAAGCACTAATCTGATGTCAATGCCTTTGGAACAGGGTTTGGTATTATCGGCTATTCCCGTGGTATTCACCTCTTTTGGTTTTCACGGCAGTGTGCCAAGTATCGTGAATTATATGGGAGGCGATACCCAAAAGTTACGCAAAATATTTGTTATCGGCAGTGCTATCCCACTGACTGCCTATATCTTATGGCAATTAGCTACACTGGGCGCCATTTCTTCCCACACTTTTGTCGGGATCTTAGCGGAGCAATCAGGATTGAATGGGCTGTTAAAAGCGGTGAGAGAAGTTGTCGCGACGCCTCGTGTAGAGCTTGCGGTCCGTCTGTTTGCTGATTTGGCGCTGGCAACCTCATTTCTTGGGGTCTCCTTAGGTTTGTTTGATTACATGGCAGATCTGTTCAAACGCCGTAATAATGCGACAGGCCGCCTGCAAACCGGCATCATCACTTTTGTTCCACCGTTGCTTTGCTCCTTATACTATCCAAACTTTGTTATGGCGTTAACTTTCGCCGCAGTAGCACTCTCTATTCTCGCCTTATTACTACCTTCCATGCTGGCATGGCGCAGCCGTCAAATTGAGCAAAGAGCCTATCGAGTAAAAGGCGGAAAACCCGCTTTGATTCTGATATTTCTTTGCGGAATTACGGTGATCACCATCCAGATAGGTATTGTCAGTGGTTTATTGCCAAAAGTGGGTTAATTGGCAGTCGAAACTGTCCGCATCAGAAATGGTGCGGACGGCATGGAAAAAGTAAATTAAAAATTCAAACCGGCACCGATATAGAATCCATCCGCCAATTTGTTATCCCTATTTCCTTCTTTCCCTCTCATGTTCATAACCCGATAACCTGCATCCACTGTCAACGGTTTAAATACGGTAAAACGTAAGCCACCAGCAGCCTCAGCATAAGAATTAATACCCGAAGTTAATCTGGATGGCGCTCCGTAAACTTCACCGTACAGAGCTAAAGAGGGCATAACAGTCCAACTCAAACCCACACCTGCCGCTAATGCCTCACCATTTTTTCCATCTTTAGGGGATAAATAGAGAACCTTACCGCCAATGCTAGCCGTCAATGGACCAACAGGCAGACTAAATGCGGTTCCCAAACTTCCCAACTGACCGTTATGATCACTGCGTGCCCAGTTGCCATTAAAAGATAAGCCAGCACTGTTATCACCAATTGCCGCAGAAGTATTGGTGAAATGGCGACCAGCCTGAACATTCACGGAAATTGCATTCGCAGACTCAGCAATGAATAACAAACCGGTCGCTACCGCAGCAAGATAAATCTTCATTACATTTCCTCTTTATTTACTTAATGTTACACATCTTACGTAAATACAACTAAACCGATAGACAACAAAAAGAAATGAATCATCTATACTTACTAAATATGTGTGAATTCTTCATTTCATGTACTTAATAATTAACTATATAAATAATTTCATATTAAATAGTAAACAAGAAAATAATAAATAAATTATAAAAAACACAATATTTGCATTTCGCCATTGACCAGAACATTTTTCTTAAATCAGCGATTCCGCTGTTTTTTTTCATGTAAAACAGGAGAAGTGTGATGAAAAAGAGAGGACTTACAACGAATGCTGGCGCCCCTGTCGTTGACAACAATAATGTCATGACTGCGGGTCAACGTGGTCCTATGTTGTTACAAGATGTTTGGTTCTTAGAAAAGCTTGCCCATTTTGATCGTGAAGTGATCCCAGAACGCCGTATGCATGCTAAAGGTTCTGGAGCTCATGGAATTTTTGTGGTTACTCACGATATTACTAAGTACACCCGAGCTAAGATTTTTTCTGAAATAGGCAAAAAAACCGAGATGTTTGCCCGTTTCTCAACCGTCGCCGGTGAGCGCGGCGCAGCAGATGCCGAACGTGACATTCGTGGTTTTGCGCTTAAGTTCTATACTGAAGAAGGTAACTGGGATTTAGTCGGCAACAACACCCCGATATTCTATCTTCGTGATCCACTGAAGTTCCCAGATCTTAACCATGTTGTTAAACGCGATCCCCACACTAATTTACGCAATCCTGCCTATAAATGGGATTTTCTCTCTCATCAACCTGAAACACTGCACCAATTAACCATTGATTTCAGTGATCGTGGCGTACCTAAATCTTTCCGTCATATGCACGGTTTTGGTAGCCATGCTTTCAGCTTTATCAACGCAGATAATGAACGTTTCTGGGTGAAATTCCATTTCCGCTGTCAGCAAGGCATTAAAAACCTGATGGACGAAGAAGCAGAAGCGCTGGTAGGTAAAGATCGTGAAAGTTCTCAGCGTGATTTGTTTGCAGCAATTGAGCAAGGAGATTATCCACGCTGGAAATTAAAAGTCCAAATTATGCCAGAGAAAGAAGCTAATCTGTTACCGTACAACCCATTTGATTTGACCAAAGTATGGCCTCACGGCGACTACCCGATGATTGATGTCGGTTATTTCGAGCTAAACCGTAATCCTGATAACTATTTCTCAGACGTTGAACAGGCAGCTTTCAACCCCGCTAATGTCGTGCCGGGTATCAGTTTCTCTCCTGATAAGATGTTACAAGGCCGTCTGTTCTCTTATGGTGATGCTCAACGTTACCGTCTTGGCGTTAACCACCATCAAATTCCGGTCAATACACCTCGCTGTCCGTTCCATAATTACCACCGTGATGGGGCAATGCGTGTCGATGGCAACAGCGGAAATACGGTGACTTATGAACCAAACAATGCAGGATTGTTCCAGGAACAACCTGAATTCAAACATCCATCATTAGCTTTAGAAGGAGATGCTGACAACTGGAACCATCGTCAAGATGAAGATTATTTCAGCCAGCCTCGTAAACTGTTTATGTTAATAAATAGTAAAGAGCACCAACGTATGTTTGACCGTATTGCCCGTGAACTGTCACAAGCACATGAAGATACTCAACACCGTCAGGTTGAGCTATTTAGAAAAGTTCACCCAGAATATGGCGCCGGTGTTGAAAACGCGCTGAAAAAACTCAAAGGATAATATCTAGCAACCCTGTTTTTTTAACCATCTCTGCCCATTATTACACGATAAATAATGGGCAGTACGAAAACAAATCAAAATAACTCAATATAAACTTGGTAAATCCAACACCCATTTTTTAATTTGCTGACGGGAAATTTTAACGCCGTTATTTTTAAACTGTTGAGGTAACAGATAGTAAGCTATCGGGCGCTGAAAAGAAGCCAGTTTACCAATCAACCATTCAGGCAATGTATCAATGACCTCAGATGAACTACTGTCTATTACCGCGACAGGGCGATAACCAAATTCAGGGTCGGGTACGGGAACAATAAAGTTTTGCGCGACCTGTGGGTAGGTGTTAATCACCCGTTCAATATCTTCCGGCTGAATCCCTTCTCCACCGCTGAAAAATTGATTATCCATCCGACCAAGTATCCGCAATTCACCATTTTGTATCACTCCCCGATCTCGGGTATGGAACCAACCATCACGATCAGCCAACGGTTGTAATTTTCCATCCAGCCAATATCCGTTAGCGAGGCTGCCAGAACGAATCTGAATTTCTTCATTTATCAGCCGAATTTCTTTGCCCGGTAAGGGATTGCCGACACCGGGAAGATAGTCTGCCCGTTTAATGCATACGGTTGAAGCCAGTTCGGTCAAACCATAACTACACCAACAACGAATACCTTGCTGCTCCGCCTTTTGAGTCAATTCAATGGGGATCATTGATCCACCCAAAAGTACTTCTTTCAAATTCAGTGACTGATTTTGTGAAGACTCCAGTAACCGCCAAAGCTGAGTTGGAACCAATGATGCGTGAGTACAATCTGCCAAAGTATGATCTAACAGACTGGTATTTCTTAGTACTAAAGAGGCCCCTTTTATTAGCCAGCGCCAAATGATCCCCTGACCAGATACATGAAACAACGGCAATGAGAGAAGCCAGCTATCTTGCTGCTGAAAATTGATTACTGAAAGTACATCTTGCGCACTGGCAAGATGAGCATGAATCGAGTGAACAGCCGCTTTAGGCAACCCGGAAGAGCCAGAGGTCAGTATCATACTGGCCGGACGCATAGCATCCCATGCCACTGAATTATCCTCAGAATTCAGTAGTTCACTTTTCCAATCGAGGGAGATGGCATCCATCACAGGCAAACTGTCATCACAAAAATCAGCCACGAAATCGATATTCAAATGCGGCAGTAATTGAGCCAAGAGTATTTCAGGCAATTGAGGATTCAGTGGCAATACCCGCGCACCACACTGTAACGCCGCAAGATAACAAAATAGCATCTCTTCGCTGTTTTTCCCCCGCAGCATGACGTTACTGCCTTCAACCACTCCTTGCCGACGAAAATTGGCCGCTATCTTATCCAGAGAAATAACTAATTGATGCCAGGTTAGGGAACGATCACACAACTTAACAGCCATATTTTCAGGGCTAAACGATGCCCAGTAGCGCCACGGCCACTGGGTAAATGGATTTAACTGCGCCATGCGATTTCTAACTCGTCCAATCCTGTTACTGGCATCGTGCTACCCGGCCAACAGCGTACTAACTGAGACTGAATCAATTCCAGCGTATCCAGTCCAGGAATAGTCGCTGGCGTCAGCCAATGAGCAATACGGGCAAGCTGAGTTAAACCGAAGCTGGTTTCAATACTGGAGCTGATCACCGCTTCCAATCCCGCATTGTGCGCGGCTGAAATCAACTGACAGCAACGGGCAAGGCTGCCAATCAGAGTGGGTTTAATCACAATAGCTGTCACCCCTGCTTGTGCCGCTACGTTAAAACCTTCATCACGAACGCTTTCATCCCATGCAATAGCGATCCCAGTATCACGGGCAAAAGAGAGTGATTGTTCCGGGGTTTGACAAGGTTCTTCCAAAAAGGCAATTCGGTGGCGGTAATCAGGATTGACATACTTAGCGAAACTGTCCGCTTTAGCACGGCTCCAACTACGGTTAGCATCCAGCCGCAAAAACAAATCCGGTACCGCTTCCAGCAAAACGTTAACGACCATGCCATCACGTACAGCTTCATACAGCCCGATTTTCACCTTGGCGACTTTTTGACCATCCATGTTACTGAGGCGAACAATCAGTTCATCAGGATCGCCATTACACAGCGGCGCTTTCCGGTAGTCAGCACCTTCCGGTAATTTACCCTGCAATTCAGCTAATGCGCAGCTAATTCCAAATGCGACAGAAGGTAATTCAACTTCATCAAGTTCAGCGCCAAGGCACCACCGTTTAAGCCATGCCACCGCAGCTTCACCCGCCTGTTCAACTGTTTCTTTGCTGAATTCCGGTAGTGGTGCAATTTCACCCCATCCCTGTTGATCATGTTCCTGTAAGTGAACCAAAAAACCATCACGAGTTTTAAGCCACTGATATCGCAGGATAACACCAGCCTCCATTGGCAATCTGAACCGATATAAAGTTGCAGTACGCATTATGGGTTACGTTTAAATTTACTGAAATCAGGATGTCGTTTCTCAACGAATGCATTACGCCCCTCCTGACCCTCTTCTGTCATATAGAAAAGCATGGTGGCGTTACCTGCCAGCTCCTGCAATCCAGACTGACCATCACAATCCGCATTTAGAGCCGCTTTTAAGCAACGCAGGGCCATTGGGCTATTTTTTAGCATTTCACGACACCAGCGAACGGTCTCTTTTTCCAGATCCGCATAAGGCACAACTGTGTTAACCAGCCCCATCTCCAACGCTTGTTTAGCATCATATTGACGACACAAGAACCAAATTTCGCGGGCCTTTTTCTGACCAACAATCCGTGCCATGTAAGATGCTCCCCAACCGCCATCAAAAGAACCCACTTTAGGCCCGGTCTGACCGAAAATAGCGTTATCAGCCGCAATGGTCAGATCACACACCAAATGCAGTACATGACCACCACCAATCGCATATCCAGCAACCATAGCAACAACGGGTTTTGGACAAGTGCGAATCTGGCGCTGGAAATCCAAGACATTCAGGTGATGCATGCCGTTGTCATCTTTATAACCACCATGATCGCCACGGACTTTTTGATCTCCACCAGCACAAAAAGCTTTTTCACCCCTACCCGTCAGGATAATCACACCGATATTGTCATCATAACGGGCATCATCCAACGCCAACATCATCTCTTTAACCGTCAATGGCCGGAATGCGTTACGTACTTGAGGGCGATTAATGGTGATTTTAGCCATACCATCGGTAGATTTGTGATAAAAAATATCTTCAAACCCTTCGGAACAGTCCTGCCATAGAATTGGGGCATAAAGTTCTTCTTCGCTCGGGTAAATCATATTCGTATTCCTTATACATTAAAGAGTGATAAAAAATGGTTTACTACCGCAGCAAACGCCACCGCGTTCGCTCGGTGAGCATTATGCCCAACATGTGGAACAGTTTGCAGCGGCAAGGCGCAACGTTTTGCCAATCGCTGGAATTTCTTATCATTTTCGCCGCACAGATAAGCAAAAGGTAATCTCACTTGTCGCAGTACAGGTACTAACCAAGGTTGATGTCCAAGTGAGGTATTTTCCAGCATATTAGCCACACCATCGCCATTATTATGACGGCGTACTTTGATCAATCGCTGACGCTGTTCAGGTAATAGATCAGCAAAAACCGGCTGCTGATACCAATCAGATAAAACCTGTTCAATCGGCTGAGAACGAAAACGTCCGGCCCAATTTCTATCGTGTTCGAGACGATTACTCCGCTCCTGTTGGGAAAACAATCCAGGATTTCCTCCTTCGATCTGTAACCCGCATAATCCCCGCATATCACCATAACAGGCATGATACATAGCAATACGGCCTCCTAATGAGTAGCCCATCAGCCAATATTTGCTAATTTGCTGTTCTGCTAATGTTTCAGATAAAAGACAACTCATATCCATAAGATCTTTTACCTGCACGTCAGTAGAATCACCGTGACCGGGCAGATCGATGACCAATGAGGGATGCTGAGCGCACAGATTCACTAACGGCAACCATTCATCACTACAGCCCAATAATCCATGCAACCACACCAGCCAAGGGCGATCATTGTGACTATTGAACTTGCGACAAGCCAGACTCACAACATCGCCACCTGTTTTAACAGTTGTTGCAAACATTCAGCCCCTTCTCTCTCCGGCACTTTCAGCTCAATCAGCGTGGTTTCATTTTGTTGCCATGCCTGTTCAATACTTTGTTGCAACTCCATCCAACTTTGTGGGCTGGCATATTTCAAGCCGAACATCGCCGCAGCATGATCAAAATTAACCTGCTGAGGCATACAGTAAAAACGTTGCCTTGCTTCTTCCCGGGTTGGTAGTAAAGAGAAAATCTGCCCGCCGTTATTATTTACCACGATTAACACAATGGGTGAGGAAGGATGACGCAACAGCGCCAAACTATTGAGATCATAAAGCGCCGATAAATCACCGATAATAGCCAAAGTGGGCTTTGCTGTTGCCCGTTGCACACCCGCCGCAGTGGAAATTAATCCATCAATGCCGCTAGCGCCCCGGTTACTGTAAACCGGATACCCAGCCGGTAATTGCCCCAACGCATCTATCAGGCGAATAATCAGGCTGTTACCGACAAACAACTGCCCGCGTTCAGGCAATAATTCACGCAACTTATAGGCCACGGTTGCTTCACCGAATTTCCCTGCCAATTCAGTTCTGACGCAGTTGACGGCTTTTTCTGACCAGACAATAAGCTCTTCTGCCCAAGATGTATGCGATTGTGCCCACGGTACACGCGACTGCGCGGGATGAGCCAGTAACCAGTCAGCAATATGACAGGTTAATTTCTTGCCACGATGATTGGCAGGATCAAGTCGGCCAGGTATTGGATCAATAATCCAAAACTCCTGCGGCTGGCATTTCACCTGCCACTGTAACAAGCGTTTCCCTATCAAGCTGGAACCAAACTGCACGACCAGTTGCGCTTGCGCTAAAATCTCCTGCACATGAGGATTATCCAGCCATAAATCGGCACAAGGCAATGGCTGCCCAGTTTGTGAAAGCACATTGCCAATCAGCGGCCAACCCAATGCCTTTGCCCATTTAGCAACATTAACTCCCTCTTCGGCACTCATTCGACCAGCCAATACAACGCCTTTTTTCTGTTGCCAACAGTGCCAATCCGGTACTTCCGCCATAACATTAGCGACTGGCTGGCCCAACCAAGGTTCGTTACTCTTCCACCACTCGCCTAACTGCTGCTGCCACTCTTCATAAGCCGGCTCTTCATTACCATATAATGGCTCGGCAAATGGGCAATTAATATGCAAAGCCCCATGTCGCAAATTCGCCATACCATGATCTATGACAGAAACCAGCCAACTTGCCGGTATATCTACAGTCGGCCTTGGCAAAGAGATTGTTTGGCATGGATGAGAAGCAAAAATACCATTCTGACGTATAGCCTGATTTGCACCACAATCCATCAATTCTGGTGGCCGATCAGCCGTAAGGAAAACCACGCGTTCACCCGTTAAACTGGCTTCAATTAATGAAGGATAGAGATTTGCCACCGCGGTTCCAGAAGTCACGATAACGGCAACCGGCTCTCTGCTTGCTTTGGATAACCCCAGTGCCAGATGCCCTAATCCACGTTCGTCAAAATGAGTATGACAAATCAGTTTGCTATTTGCCGCGGCAGCTATTGTCAAAGGCGTGGAACGTGAACCGGGCGCAATGCAAACATGACGTAATCCATGACGAGTGAGTGCTTCCAATAAAAGTTCCGCCCAGCGGCGGTTAAATGCGCTGTTTGACATAGTTTACTCAGAGAATTTCTATAAAAGCTGACTATTAGCCTAACGGCACAAATAATTATTTCTTTATCCTAGTTCAATGAATTGCCACTTAATCGGAGATTATTTTCATTCAACTATTCACCTTTCAGTAAAGTGCGCAGCCCAGCAGCTTTATTCTCTATCTCTATCCACTCCTGTTGTGGATCAGAACCCATCACAATCCCGGCACCGGCATATAGAGAAAGTAAATTGTTGTTAATTTCTGCGCAACGCAGGGAAACCGCAAACTCACTCTGTTCACAGGAAAGATATCCTGCGGAACCCGCATACCAATCACGACTAAATGGTTCGCTATCACGAATAAAATCACGCGCCGCTTCACGAGGTAATCCAGCAACAGCCGCCGTTGGTTGTAAACGATGCAAGCAATCACTATCACGATCACTCTCTAACTTTCCCTGAATCCGACGCCGTAAATGCTGGACTTTTCGCAAACGAATCACATCTGGCGGAGCCACATCGACAGAAACCACAGCACCTTGAAGACGCTGGCAAATATCATCAACAACGAGCAAGTTTTCATGTTGATTTTTTTTTATCTTCCAGCAACCATTGCCCCAATTTTTCGGCGTGCTGAGTATTATCAGAATTGGCAACCGTCCCCGCTAGCGCCTCTGTATAAAGTTGAGTCTGCTTACGGTAGTAAAGCCGTTCTGGCGAAGACGCCAAAAATGCCTCATGCCGATTAAACGCCAACATAAAATGATAACAACGGTGATTTATCTGGCGGCTCGCTGCCATAAATTGGGCAGCCGCTAAAGGCTCACTCAGTATTAACTGCGTCTTACGCGCCATCACAACCTTCTCCATCTTACGATGGGTGATAGTCTCCAAAGCCAGCTCAATCAAGTCACACCACCGGGCGCGTTCCGGTATATTCTCCGCATTCACTACCACTGCCTGTAACGCGGAGAATTCCCGGTGCGGAACTAACTGTTGCAGGAATTCCTGTGCATTTCTCACATCCTGTCGGCCAGCTATATTCAAATACAACCAGCTTTCGTCACGGTAGCGACGTAATTCGATACGGGGTAAAAACAGATAACCCGCGTCCCCTGCTTCGGATCGCGTAATACGAGCGGGTTGAATCCGATCCCAGGCATTCAGCCCCCAGATCCGTATCTGTGGAAATTGACGGTTTCTGTGCAAAAAATTTTCGGCTGAAATAATATCACTGAAAAGATGGATTTGCCCACAAGCAGCGACCTCTTCATAGCCCTCTCTGTGATGCCAATAGAACTGCGGATAATGAGACTGCGCTGCCAGCCATTCCAGCCAGTAAGTGCAGCAACCTACTGGCAGAGGAAATGAAATCTGTTGGATACCAACTTCACTAACTTGTTTATTATTCAGTGTCTTGCATACATTAGCGACAACATTAGCAATTTGATTCATCACTTCTGCCCCAAAAGACGTGATAAAAAGTAAGATTATACGGGGCATTAATAATAATTAAAGTCCTGATTATTTATGTAGTTATGCTTGTTCGATTCCGTTAGTGATATGCCATTATCCCAATACTGAAACAAGCTACATCAGACGTTTTGTCCTTTAGATAAGGAATATTAAGTTCATTAGTATGATCAATCCTTTCGATGCAATTTATAAAAAAACGACTCTTTTACTTACTACGGAAAATTTACTAAATAAATAGCGTTATTATAAACCAAGAAATAAATATTTATTTTTCTAAAAAAATCGCGCTATAAAAAAACATATATTATTTTCACAATAGCCAAATAGAATTATAAAAACATCCACCTTATTTGTTAATTCTAACCTATTGTGTGAATAATTAACAATTTAATTGAAATATAGATCTGAAAATAACAAAAGACTTTATTCAATAACATCAGAAAAATAGGTTACGACCCCATTTTTTTTAAACATGCCATAAATGACAAATCAAAAAATATTTAACTCATTCTTTATAAAAAGACTATATTACCCACTTTTTAAATTAATAATGTGAAAATCACATAACCCCCACATCACAAACCAACACAACTAATTGTTTTAAAATGACTTTTATAAAACAACATTAAAATTTTTTATGTTTTTTACATTAACATCAATTAAAAAATGAAATTTAAAATCATATAAACAAGAAAAACAAAAGAATGTTTTCACATTTCATGACTAAAATAATAAAAATTCATATTATTTAATTCCATACATTAGATATACAAAAATCATAAACAATTTCATTTAAGATTAATGAAAACGACAAAAAATTATTTAATAAAACTCATAAATAAAACTATTTTTTCAACAATCAATCCCGAAAATATGTGTATTTTTAATTCGGATTATTCAATAAAAAATACAACATTAATTTAACAACATGAGTATTATGACGTTCGGTTGTGCCGTGATGTATTTAATAATTTTTCAATAAAGCAAGAACCATTAATGGAGAAATATATGTTATTAGCTCAACTTCCAGCGGAAAAAACACTGAACGAAACAGATATTCCCTCGGCCACCTTGCAATTACTGACTGGTAAACGAGAAGGTGTTGCACGCCCCGGAGGAATATTTACCAAAGAAGACCTGATTAATATCAAACTGTATGTCAAGAAAGGTCTGTCACTACCTTTTAATCTTGAGGAAGTGAAGAGCTATCTCGGCTACCAAAGAGTCAATATCGCTGGACTGGAACCAGAGGATATTTATGCCTTGTTTGAAGAAATCCGCATCCATTCTCTTAGCTGGAGTGAAGTAGAAGAAGATGTTCTACAACAAAGCATTGATCTGGAAGTTATTGGTCAACAAATTACCGAAGCCGGAGAGAATATACTCAGTATCATCAATGAAATGCCAATTATTGAACGCATCAAGAGAAGATTGGGAGATATCTCAAGAAGACAACTTTCCGAGATCACCTATACCTACGAAGATAGAGAAGTATCGTATGCTCTGGTAGAAATCCTCGACACCATGAAGAGCGATATTGAGAAACAGCGGCAAAAAACTGAAAAAGTCAAAAACGAAGTATCCGATTTCAAACTAAAACTGATTGGTGGCAGGCTGTCAAATGGCAGTATCGCTATGGGCTTGCAACCACAAGTTGAAAGTAAAAGAAAGCTGATGAGAGACAATAAAATGTCAGTCAGTATCGGAGATTTGGACGAAAAAATTATCGAAAAGAAAGCGGAAATCGACCAACTCAAGCAAGATTACAATAAATTCGTTGGCCTGGCTTTTTCTGGTATTGCCGGAGGGATTATAGGTCTCGCAATTACTGGCGGTATTTTTGGTTCTAAGGCAGAAGAAGTACGTAAACTGAAAAATGAACTGATCGCAGAAGTACGCAGCCTGGAAGATAACATTAAAGGTAAACGCGCCCTACAAAAATCCATTACCACTTTATCTCTTGATTTTAGCGACATTGATACCCGTTTGCTGGATGCAGAAGTGGCATTGAACCATTTGGATTACATGTGGCAATCCATGCTAACTCAAATCAATGCCTCTAGGGATAAATTCTCTCAGATTAACGACGCACTAAAACTGACCTCTTTCATCACTAAATTCCAGCAAGTGATAAGCCCTTGGAAAGAGGTAGAAGGCTCCGCTAAACAATTAGTCAGAGTTTTCGATGAGGCGTTGAAAGAATACAAAAATCGCTACAACTAATTGTTTCCTCTCGTATGACATAAGAAATAGAAAAAAGGAGTATTAGAATGAGTGAGATCATCACTTTTCCACAGCAGACTGTTGTTTACCCAGAAATTAACGTAAAAACCTTGAGTCAAGCAGTGAAAAATATCTGGCGGCTGTCACACCAGCAAAAGTCAGGCATTGAAATCATTCAGGAAAAAACACTACGGATAAGCTTATACAGCCGTGACCTCGACGAAGCAGCTCGTGCCTCTGTGCCTCAATTGCAAACTGTCCTGAGACAACTACCCCCTCAAGACTACTTCCTGACCCTCACTGAAATCGATACAGAACTGGAAGATCCCGAATTAGATGATGAAACTCGAAATACTCTTTTGGAAGCACGCTCAGAACATATCCGCAATCTAAAAAAAGATGTCAAAGGTGTTATTCGCAGCTTACGCAAAGAAGCGAACCTAATGGCAAGTAGGATTGCCGATGTAAGCAATGTCGTGATCTTAGAACGCCTGGAAAGTAGTCTGAAAGAGGAACAAGAACGAAAAGCAGAAATTCAGGCTGATATTGCTCAGCAAGAGAAAAATAAAGCCAAATTAGTTGTAGATCGCAACAAAATCATCGAAAGCCAGGACGTTATCCGTCAATACAATTTGGCTGACATGTTCAAAGACTATATTCCCAATATCAGCGATCTGGATAAACTGGATTTAGCCAATCCTAAAAAAGAACTGATCAAACAGGCAATTAAGCAAGGAGTTGAAATTGCTAAAAAGATTCTGGGTAATATTTCCAAAGGATTGAAATATATAGAATTGGCTGATGCCAGAGCCAAATTGGATGAACGAATCAATCAGATAAACAAAGATTGCGACGACCTGAAAATCCAATTAAAAGGAGTAGAACAACGGATTGCCGGTATAGAGGATGTGCACCAAATCGACAAGGAGAGAACCACATTACTACTTCAAGCAGCTAAATTAGAACAAGCATGGAATATATTTGCCAAACAATTACAGAACACCATAGATGGTAAAATCGACCAACAAGATCTAACCAAGATCATACACAAACAGTTGGATTTCCTTGATGATTTAGCATTGCAATATCACTCAATGCTACTGAGTTAAGTGCTAAGAAGACTCATTCTCCTATATAGGAGATAAAAAATAGGAGATAAAAACAACCCGGTAGGAATAAACCTTACCGGGTCAGGTTATTGACCAACCCATTTAAAAACATCCCCAAAGACATAAGCAAGGCCGCACGTCTGCTAGATTGGGAGCATAATATCATTACGCGAAAACTGAAAGATTTTCACAAATCTACCCTTCTAATAAGCATCAGTCCTGCATTATCGATTGTGTCACATGATCGATTGTATTGCATGATCGAGTGATGTTTTAATGCTCGTCACCATTTTTTCGATATAAATTAGGAGAATGTAAATGAGCAAGCTAATTCTGTCCTCTAATATGTTGTTGAAAGAGGAACAAACTGTTTCGTTGACCCAAGTAGACCTAACCAAAGAAGACCCATCTCTGCTGGAGTTGCTACAACAGCAAATTGAAGCCGAGGACAGTCTCACGCAACAGACCGGACCACGTTGGTATCGCTCTGGTTTCGGCCCTAAACCAACTCAAGGCGGAAAGTATATTTCTGGTACAACCTTAGCTCCCTTGAACGGACCGACGCCTTCAGGAATTGTGAACACCATTCAGTGTACTTATGACCGAATCAATTGGGCTGGCTGGCAAAATCAAATCACGCTGCGTCTTTTCATCACCACCCCGGATAATTCTGCTGCATGGGAAGCATTTCCGGATGTAGCCAGCGACTCAGCCACAATCAATGCCGCAGGAGCTAATGTTCCAGCAGACTGTAGGATTACCCTGCAAATGAAAGTCGGAAATATCACGGGCGGGTTGTATCAGCCGCCGTACATTTCATCCTATGACTGCTGGGTAAACTACAACTAACACGAACTGTCGAAGATGCACCTTTGGATATGTGCCAAAGGTGCATTGCTAAATACGTTGTTTACTGTGAAAGATGTTATCCTGAATATATTCTTGAAGAAGTCAGATTGGATGCGACAATTAAAGAAATGGACTTTAATTTTAATACCATTAATATATTTCTTACCCTCTTTGGTTTTAAGCCTAAAAATAAAATACAAGAAAAAGGAAAAACGAGAAAATCAGAGTATCGATTTAATGAAAATGGGTAAATTTAAATTACAGGCTCAAAATAGCTCAATAAAAACCACTCATTAAATGAATTTTTAATTGAAAAATAAGAAAACTCTCGGAATGAAAATCGCTTTACTCGATATCACCTTTTTAACCATATTCATTTTATCTTTTCACCTGCATTCCCCTTTAACAGCCTATTTACATCCATATTTAATTCGTTTATCGGCAATGTTATCCCCCACTTATTTTACATTTACCTAACCTGACATGACCATTTGAAATCACAAAAACAAAAATATTAAAGATCTCATATAAAAGACGGATTTAACTATAAATGCATATTTTTAAAAACACGTTAATCAAACTTAATCCAATTCTATTAACTATTAATAGCAGATTGAAAAGAAATCAGCGAAAAAAGAATATTATCCGAAAAAACACAAAGGGGAATATTTATACCATCAAGCTATTTATTGGTTGATTTATAAAGATAAAAGAAAGAGTGATAACTTATAAAAACTGTTCAAAATTGCCAATGAAACAGCATCAACAAAGATAAAAAGCAAGTATGATTAACGTTGATTAAACGTAAAACACAATATACCATGATGATTAAACTTAATAGAAATCAGGCAGTAAGAACAACGATTAAAACCAGAGGTTAAGAGTCTGTACATTATTCTGTGTAATTGCCACCTGATTATAAGTGACATAAGATGTATAACCATTTTGAAATCTCATTTATACCCCGTAAAAAAGGCAAATAAGAACATAAAATATTATTAAATGAATTTACTGATTTATTTAAACATCATTTAAATAGACATGGTTTTAAGAGAAAACCTAAAATCATATGACGAGACTATTTTAATAAATAAAATATTTTATTTTTATAACCCAAGTCTTTTCAAAACTGACCCGGTAAGAATAATCTTACCGGGTTTTTATATTCCAAATAATCCGTAACAATCGACTGGCTATTTAGAGAATAATTTTCGCTTGCTGTATCACATCAATCAGCGGTTGAGGCCAGATACCTAACGCTAATACCAATAATGCGGAAACCAGAACAACGATCCCGCCGGCAGTTGATGCCCAGTTCCTTGGTGTATCGCGGTTAAGGGCCTTTGGCGCAGGCAGGTACAAACTGACCATCACCCGCAGGTAGTAATACAAACCGATAGCACTACCTACCACCACAGCCCCCGTCAGCCACCACAGTTCCGCTTTCACACCCAACACAATGACATAGAATTTACCAATAAAGCCAAATGTCATTGGTATCCCCGCCAGCGACAACATCATTACCGTCATCACCGCGGACAGAATAGGTTTATGCCAAAACAAGCCACGATATGAGTAGAGGGAATCTGCATCCGGCCCTTTATATGGGCTGGACATGAGGCTAACAACGCCAAATGCGCCGATACTGCTAAACAGATAACCTGCCAGATAGATACCGACCGTCTCTTCTGAAAGCTGGTGATTCTGTACCGCCACCAGCGCCACCAACAAATAACCCAGGTGAGCAATAGAAGAGTAACCAAGCAGACGTTTGATATTTGTCTGGGTCAACGCCATCAAGTTACCGAACAGCATAGAAGCAATGGCAATAACGGTTAATACCGTGCGCAATGCTTCGCTATCCGCCATTGGCGCTTCAACAAACAAGCGCACCACTACTGCAAAAATCGCTATCTTACTGGCTGTTGCCAGGAAGGTAGAGACCGGAGCCGGCGCTCCCTGATAAACATCCGGTGTCCAGAGATGGAAAGGAACCAGTGATAATTTGAAGCCAAGGCCAACAACCAGCATACCCAAGCCTGACAGTATCAAAGGTTGATAGATATAGCTGTCAGACAAACGATGCCCCAATGCGGCAAAAGAGAGATCGCCTGATTCCGCATATAACAACGCTATACCAAACAGCATGAAAGAAGAGGCTGCCGCGGACAGCAGCATATACTTGATAGCCGCTTCCAGAGAGCGTTTCTGGCGATATGCATAACCAATCAAACCAAACAGCGGCAAAGTTAATAACTCAATACCGATAAACAATGATGCCAGGTGGTTTGCACAAGCCAGAAGAATCCCGCCTACTGTCGCAATTAGCACCAGCAAATAGAATTCTTCTTTGTTATCTGGATAATTTTCTAACCAAGAATAGGCGAAAGTCGTCGTTGCCAGGCTCGCAACCAGCACGAGACCGATATAGAGCATAGCATAGCGATCCACATGAACCAGTGGGGTGACATCCATCGCTTCTTGCTGTCCGACAAAATAGAGAGACAGCAAAGCTAGATTCAAACCTACCACGGTCAGAGTAGTGTTAATAAAGTGATCGCGTCGCCACGCAATGGACAGCATCACAACCACTACCGTCAATCCGACGATCAACAGCGGTAACAGCGCGATCAGTTGTTGAGGAGTTATTGTCATGGCGAATTACGGCCTTGTAGTTGAAATTGAAGCTGAATACCAGGTCTGGATGTTATCCATCGCTGCCGCTGAAGTATCAAGGATAGGTTGTGGGTAAAAACCCATCACCACCAGTAATATCAACAGCACCATTACAATGGATACTTCTCGCATATCCATCCGTCTTAGTGGTTCGTCTGATTTTGCCTCACCGTAGTAAGCACGCTGCATCATGTACAGGGCATAAACAGAAGCGAAAACCAGACCAAATACAGAAATCGTTATAATTAACGGAAATTCACTAAAACTACCAAACAGGATCATAAATTCACCGACGAAGTTACCGGTCCCCGGCATTCCCAGTGTCGCAACAGCGAAAGAGAGCGATAACGCAGGCAAGAACTGCACACGTTTCCACAAGCCCCCCATGAGATTCATATCACGGGTATGTAAGCGCTCATAAAGTTGTCCACAGAGAATAAACATACCTGCGGCTGACAGACCATGAGCAATCATCTGAATAATCGCCCCCTGGTAAGCAAGCTGGCTGCCAGAATAGATCGCGATTAACACAAACCCCATATGAGAGATACTGGTATAAGCAATCAAGCGTTTGATATCTGTCTGGCTGAACGCCATCCATGCGCCATAGAAGATCCCAAGCACACCGAACCACATCGCAATCGGTGTGAACTCATGAGAAGCTTCCGGGAACAACGGCAAAGCAAAACGCAACAGACCATAACCTGCGGTTTTCAGCAAGATGCCGGCTAAGTCAACAGAACCCGCTGTTGGCGCCTGACTGTGCGCATCAGGCAACCACCCATGTAAAGGCACAACCGGCATTTTTACAGCAAATGCAATGAAGAAACCGAGCATCAGTAAGTATTGAACGGTATGTGACATTGGTGTATTCAGCAGTTCTTGATAGCTGAATGTCCACTCGCCTGTTCCATTATAGTGAACCAGTACCAGCGCCATAATCGCAATTAACATCACCAAGCCACTCGCCTGAGTGTAAATGAAAAACTTGGTCGCCGCGGTGATACGAGTCTTACCGCCTGAGCCTCTGTGCCCCCAAAGTGCAATCAGGAAGTACATCGGCACCAACATCATTTCCCAGAAGAAGAAGAACAGGAACATGTCGATAGCGAGGAACACCCCCATCACACCACCCAAGATCCACAGCAGGTTCAAGTGGAAAAAGCCCTGATATGGCTGATTTTCCGTCCATGAACAGAGAATAGCCATCAGCCCCAGTAGCGCGGTCAACACCACCATCAGCAGCGATAAGCCATCCAGAGCAAGGTGAATACTGATGCCAAAACGTGGGATCCACGGCATAAGAAATTCCTCTTGCCATTGAGGTATCCCTTGTGGATTAGCCAAGGTGTAGCCCCCCTGCAACCACAGTTGCAGAGAGAGTACCAGAGTCAACCCCATCGAGATTAACGCGATCCAACGCGGTACACGGGTACCGAAGCGTTCAGCCTGCCAACTCAACAGGCCACCGATGAAGGGCATAAGAATTAGCCAAGGTAATAGCATGGCGCAATGTATCCCTTAAATTAAACCAGTAGCAGCAGAGCTAAAACCAGCACTGCACCCAACCCCATAGAGGCAACGTACCAACGGACCTGTCCATTTTCACTCAGACTAAGACCTTTGTTACTCCAGCGTGATAACACCGCAGGAATATTCATCAGTGAATTTAGCGGATCGTTTCGCAATACATGTGTAATGTTCTTGAACGGCTTAACAAATACCCAGTCATAGAGAACATCAAAGCCCCAAGCATTAAACCACCATACGGAGAAGAAACGCCCCGGAGCACTTTGTGCCACACCATTCACCAACTGACGTTTACCCAGATACAGTGCCATTGCCAGCAAAATACCCGCCACAGCGATCACGCCAGAAACCACTTCCAAGGTCATTTTACCTGTGTGATCCGTTGCATGGCTTCCCGGCAACACACCCGCCAATGGCGGCGCAATCAGTGCGCCCACAAAGGTGGAAAGCACCAGCAATACCAGTAACGGCAGGTGATGGGTAATACCTTTAACAGGATGGGCTTTTGTTTTCGCCTCACCGTGGAATACGATGAAAATCATGCGGAAGGTGTACAAGGAAGTCATAAATGCCCCCGCCAAACCCGCCAGCATTAGGTTGATATGACCATGTGACATCGCTCCCCACAGAATTTCATCTTTACTGTAGAAACCGGCAGTGACGATTGGCAACGCTGATAACGCCGCGCCACCCACCAAGAAACAGACATAAACCAACGGAATGGATTTACGCAATCCTCCCATTTTGAAAATATTCTGCTCGTGATGACAGGCCAGGATGACGGAACCCGATGCCAGAAACAACAGCGCCTTAAAGAAAGCGTGAGTCATCAGGTGGAAGATTGCCGCATCCCATGCCTGAACCCCCAATGCTAAGAACATGTAGCCAATCTGGCTCATGGTTGAATAAGCCAATACACGCTTAATATCGGTTTGCACTAACGCGGCAAAACCTGCCAACACCAGCGTGACAGCACCGATAGTGCCAACCAGTTGCAGGATTTCCGGCGCCATTAAGAATAGGCCGTGACTACGTGCAACCAAGTAAACCCCGGCGGTTACCATCGTCGCGGCGTGAATCAGCGCAGAAACCGGCGTTGGACCTGCCATCGCATCGGCCAACCAAGTTTGTAACGGCAACTGGGCTGATTTACCTACTGCTCCCCCCAATATCATCAGGGTTGCCCAAGTAATCACTGAAGAACCGGCTTCCAGATGCTGTGGAGCTAAAATCGCCAACTCGCGGAAGTTCAACGTTCCCAAATTGTCATACAGAATGAACATGCCGATAGCCAAGAAGACGTCACCCACACGAGTAACAACAAAGGCTTTCATTGCCGCAGCGCCATTCGCCGGGTTGGTATAGTAGAAGCCAATCAGCAAATAACTGCACAGCCCTACCCCTTCCCAACCGAGATACATCAGCATCATGTTATCTGCCAGAACCAGTATCACCATGCTGGCGATAAACAGGTTGGTATAAGCGAAGAAACGGGAATAACCCTCTTCACCACGCATATACCACGAGGCATACATATGGATCAGGAAACCAACGCCAGTCACCACACTCAACATGGTAAGGGATAAACCATCAAGCACCAGAGTAAACGGGATACTGAAATTCCCAACTTCCATCCAGTTCCACAGGTTCTGACTGTAAACCAGATCACCCGCACCATTCTGACTGTTGAAATCGATAGCAACCCATAAGGTAACCAACGCAGCCAAACCAACAGAACTAATCCCGATGGTGGCTGATGTATTTTCAGACCAGCGGCCACGGGAAAATGCCAACAGCAAAAATCCCAGCAGTGGCAGCAGAATTGTTAAATAGAGTAAGTTCATCCGCGCATCTCACTGACTGTATCAATATTCAGATTCTGGCGACGACGATAGAGCTGCAATAACAGCGCCAGGCCAATACTCGCTTCGGCTGCCGCCAAGCTGATAGCCAAAATAAACATCACCTGACCATCTGGCTGGCCCCAATAGCTGCCTACCACAACAAAAGCCAAAGCCGCAGCATTAATCATCACTTCAAGCCCAATTAACATAAACAACAGATTACGGCGAATGATGAGCCCGGTCAGGCCCAACACAAATAGAATGGCCGCCAAAATCAGTCCATGTTGAAGAGGTATCATGGTTGTTCCTCCGCATTTCGGTTGCTGAGCACTTCACCCTGTTTATGCTCACGGCCTATGTGATACGCCACCACCATACCGGCAAGTAATAGCAAAGAAGCCAGTTCAACGGCCAATACATACGGACCAAACAAACTAATACCCACTTCTTTGGCACTGATAACTTCACCGGTGATATTGTCAGCAATATCGCCATGAGAAACATTGATAATGGTATACACCAGCACAACAAGCAGCACCGCTGACAGTATCCCCGGACCAATCCAGGTCCTCGGCTTCAACCAGACACGCTCTTGTTCAACAACAGATTTGCCAAGGTTAAGCATCATCACCACGAAAACAAACAGCACCATGATGGCCCCGGCGTAGACGATGATCTCTAGCGCACCGGCAAAATAAGCGCCAAGCGAAAAAAACACCGCTGAAAGCGCCAGCAGAGACACAATCAGATACAAAAGCGCGTGTATCGGATTGGTATGGGTAATCACCCTGATAGTTGCCAATATGGCAATCAGCCCGGCAGTATAAAACGTAAATTCCATGAATATCGCTCCTTACGGCAACAGGCTTTTAACGTCGATAGGTTTCGCTTCATTGTCAGCTTCACCTTTCGATTTGCCGTCAATCGCCATACCTGTCTTACGGTAAAAGTTATAATCAGGATATTTACCCGGACCTGAAATCGTCAGGTCCTCTTTTTCATACACCAGATCCTGGCGCTTAAATTCCCCCATTTCGAAATCCGGCGTTAATTGGATCGCAGTCGTCGGGCAAGCTTCTTCACATAAGCCACAGAAAATACAACGTGAGAAGTTAACGCGGAAAAATTCTGGATACCAACGACCATCTTTATGTTCAGCTTTTTGCAGTGAGATACACCCCACCGGACAAACCGCCGCACACAGGTTACAGGCAACACAACGCTCTTCACCGTCCGGATCGCGCGTTAGCACAATACGGCCACGGTAACGGGGCGGCAGATAAACCGGTTCCTCTGGATACATTTGGGTTTCGCGCTTATGAAAGGCATGCAAGCCAATCATCCAAATACTGCGTACCTGGGTGGCAAAACCAACCACTAACTCTTTCAATGTCATGGTTCATTCCCCCCTTATTGAGCGTTGTACAAAATCACTGCCGCAGTCGCCAGCAGGTTAAGTAAGGTCAGCGGAAGACAGATTTTCCAGCCAAACGCCATCACCTGGTCATAACGTGGGCGTGGTAAAGAGGCACGTATCAAGATGAACATCACCATGAAGAATGCCGTTTTCAACGCAAACCAGACAAACGGCGGCAAGAACGGACCATGCCAGCCACCAAAGAACATTGTCACAATCAGGGCAGAAACCGTGACAATACCGATATATTCACCAACGAAGAACAGACCGAATTTCATACCGGAATATTCAATATGATAGCCGTCAGCCAGCTCCTGTTCTGCTTCCGGCTGGTCAAATGGATGACGGTGACACACCGCCACACCGGCAATAGCAAAAGTTAAGAAACCGAAGAACTGAGGAATGATATTCCACATATGTTCCTGTGCATTGACGATATCCACCATATTGAAGGAATCAGCCTGAGCAACCACGCCCATAAAAGAGAGGCCGATAAACACTTCGTAACTCAGTGTCTGCGCAGAAGCACGCATTGCCCCCAGTAATGAGTATTTGTTGTTACTTGACCATCCAGCAAACAGCACCGCATAGACAGCCAGACCCGCCATCATCATAAAGAACAAAATACCTATGTTCAGGTCGGCGGCCATCCAAGTCGGCGTGATCGGCACAATGGCAAATGCCAGCAATAGAGAAACGAAACCAATCACCGGCGCCAAGGTAAAGATCATTCTGTCGGCAAACCGGGGTACCCAGTCCTCTTTAAAAAACATTTTGATCATGTCAGCGACGATCTGTAACGACCCGCCCCAACCTACACGGTTTGGCCCATAACGGTTTTGAAACAGCCCTAGCAAACGACGTTCGCCAAAGCTCATCAATGCCCCACAGACAACCACCACTACCAAGATCACCACGGCCTTGAGAACAGCGATCAGCACATCAATAATTTCGGGGGTTAACCAACTCATTATGCAACCTCCCGTAAATTATTCACGGAAACACCCGCCAGTACCGGAGGAATACCCGGCATTCCCATTGGCAAACCAATCTGCCCTTGAGCAAGATTTTCACTCAGACGAACTGCCAGACGCAGTTGCTGACCAAAACAATCAAACTCTAAAACAGAACCCGTTTTCACACCCAATTGATCCGCATCTTTGCTATTGAGCATCACATAAGGCTCCGGCATACGTTCCTGAATCACATCAGAACGCTGAGTTAACTCTTCACTACCAAACAAATGGTGGTAAGGAGCCACTGTCCATTGGTTATTTTGTGCCGTAAAGGCTGTCGGGATCTGATCAAAATAGTTCAAACCGCCGTCAGTGGTTTCAATCAGACGCACACCGGGATCACCAAAGCGCAGATGACCACCTACCTCCGCCTGGAATTTGTTCCAAGCCTGTGGTGAGTTCCAGCCCGGCGCCCATGCAAACGGCACCTGCTGACGATAGGCATCTGGGCTATTGTTACCTTCCATTGAGAAAGCGAATGGCGAATCGACATCCTGCGGCTGACGTTGCTCATGTACGCTGAGATTCGCCAACATTGCAGTACGACCACTGTAACGGTGCGGTGAACGGGCCAGTTTCTGACCACGGATGCGGAATGTAGAATCAGGCGCGGCATCAACAATACCTTTAAGCTGTGGCATTGTTTCAACACAGGCATCAATAACATGGTCAAGCTGCGTCCAATCTAAATGGCGTTCAGTATAAGTTGTGTGCAAGGAGTGCAACCAACGCCAACTCTCCAGCATCACCACCGATTTGTCGTAGAAAGAGGGTTCAAAAACTTGGAAATAACGCTGCGCCCGGCCTTCCTGATTTACCAGCGTACCGTCACTTTCTGCAAAGCTGGAAGCTGGAAGAATCAAATGGGCTTTATCCATGATGGCAGTGCGTTGATGATCAACCACAACCAAGTTTTTCAGCTTGCTCAGTGCATCGTCTACCTTATCTGCTGCGGCATGCCGATAGAGATCATTTTCCATTACGATAGCCGTATCAGATTCACCACTGCTTATCCGTTGCAACGCAACATCCAGTGGTTGAGCCTCCATCATTCCCAATCCAATACTATTCGCATAGATTGCAACAAACGACAAACCGACATCTGAACCTCGGTCTTTCAGTGCCCAGGCAACATTGGCCGCTGCTTGAATAATCGCATCACTACCGACGTTACTGCCGCTGATAATCAGTGGTTTCTTCGCGCCAATCAACGCTTGCGCAACCATTTCCACTTTAACTTTCAGTTCGTCAGGCAAATTCTCGACTGCCGGCGCAGTGTTATCCAACGCATGAGCGATTGCAAAACCAAAACGCGCCTGATCATCAACCGGCGCACGATAATTCCACGCGGCGATATCATCCAGACGAGTATCATCCACGTTGGTCACAAACAGGGGATATTTCGCACGCTGACCAATATTCATCACAGCGGCAATTTGCCAATCAGCAACTTTCTGAGCGGCCGCCATTTCGCGGGCTTTGCCTTTCACCGCCTGACGAACAGATAATGCCATCCGGGCGCCGGTTTGCGTTAGATCTTCACCTAAAATCAGTACCGCATCATAACTTTCAATTTCACGCAGCGATGGTGTATAAACGCCGCCCTGTTGAAGAATTTCCAACATCATATCAAGGCGTTGTTGTTCAGCCGCAGCAATCCCGCTATAGAAGTTTTCCGCGCCCACCAGTTCACGCAGTGCAAAGTTACTTTCCAGGCTGGCGCGTGGGGAACCGATACCGATGGCATTCTTCGCCTGACGTAAAATATCCGCCCCGCCCTGCATAGCCTGTTCAGCATTAAGCGAGATCCAATGATCACCACGCAATTGCTGTGGCTGACGAGGACGATCCTTACTGTTGACATAACCGTAACCGAAACGACCACGGTCACACATAAAGTAGTGGTTTACTGTCCCGTTATAACGGTTCTCGATACGGCGTAATTCACCATAGCGCTCTCCCGGGCTGGTATTGCAACCAATGCTGCACTGTTGGCAGATACTTGGCGCAAACTGCATATCCCATTTACGGTTATAACGTTCAGAGTGGGTTTTATCAGTAAATACCCCTGTTGGACAAATTTCTACCAGGTTACCGGAGAACTCACTTTCCAGCGTGCCACTTTCAGGGCGACCAAAATAGATATTATCGTGAGCGCCATAGACACCAAAATCAGTGCCGTCGGCGTAATCTTTGTAGTAACGCACACAACGATAACAGGCAATACAGCGGTTCATTTCATGAGAAATAAACGGCCCCAATTCCTGATTGTTGTGAGTACGCTTAGTGAAACGGTATTTACGGAATGTATGACCGGTCATCACGGTCATATCCTGTAAGTGGCAGTTGCCCCCTTCTTCACACACCGGGCAATCGTGCGGATGGTTAGTCATCAACCACTCAACCACACTCTCACGGAACTTTTTAGCCTCTTCATCATCAATAGAGATAAAAGTGCCATCCGCTGCCGGAGTCATACAGGACATTATCAAACGACCGCGCGTATCATCCGCATTTTGATATTGCTTCACCGCACACTGGCGGCAAGCGCCAACGCTTCCAAGCGCTGGATGCCAGCAAAAATAAGGAATATCCAACCCCAAAGAGAGGCAAGCTTGTAACAGGTTATCAGCCCCGTCTACATCATATTTTTTGCCGTCTACATGTATCGTAGCCATAGTCAGCATGCTTCCAAATGACCTGCTTTTCAGCAAGTGTTAATCAAAAATTCTGCTAATTTCGTGAAGAACCCATTACCAACGCTGCTTCAACAGGTTTGACTGGATACCCGCAATGAGATGAGTGTTCCCATAGTCTTTGGTTATAATTCCAGCTTCGAATTCATCACGGAAATATTTGATGGCACTCTGTAGTGGTTCCACGGCCCCTGGAGCATGAGCACAGAATGTATTACCTGGCCCTAGGAAGCGACAGAGTTGTTCCAACGTTTCAATATCCCCGGGTTGCCCTTCCCCACGCTCTATTGCACGCAGGATTTTCACGCTCCACGGCAACCCATCACGACATGGAGTACACCAGCCGCAAGATTCACGGGCAAAGAACTCTTCAAGATTACGGGTTAAAGAAACCATGTTGATTTCATGGTCAACCGCCATTGCCAAGGCAGTGCCTAAACGGCTTCCCGCTTTAGCGATATTTTCGAAATCCATTGGCAGATCCAGATGTTCAGCGGTCAGGAAGTCAGTTCCTGCACCACCGGGCTGCCATGCTTTGAATTTCAAGCCGTCACGCATACCACCGGCATAATCTTCAAGAATTTCACGAGCAGTCGTACCAAATGGCAACTCCCACAAGCCCGGATTTTTCACCCGACCAGAGAAGCCCATCAGTTTGGTACCGGCATCTTTACTCTTGCCCGCACTCAGGCCGATATACCACTCTTTACCGTATTCGAGAATTGAAGGAACATTGCACAAGGTTTCAACGTTGTTGACGCAAGTAGGCTTGCCCCATGCGCCGGAAGTGGCTGGAAATGGCGGTTTTGAGCGAGGATTTGCTCGACGGCCTTCCAGTGAGTTAATCAACGCGGTTTCTTCACCACAAATATAACGCCCTGCGCCGGTATGAACAAACAACTCAAAATCAAAGCCGCTGCCCATAATGTTTTTACCCAACAAACCCGCTGCCTTAGCTTCTTCGATGGCTTTACGCAGATGCACAGCCGCTTCCACATATTCACCACGCAGGAAGATATAGCCACGATAAGCTTTCAAGGCAAACGCACTGATCAACATCCCTTCCACCAGCAGGTGAGGAAGTTGCTCCATCAGCAAACGATCTTTGTAAGTACCCGGCTCCATTTCATCTGCGTTGCATAGCAGATAACGGATATTCATGCTTTCATCTTTTGGCATCAGGCTCCACTTCAAACCAGTAGAGAAACCTGCACCGCCACGGCCTTTCAGCCCGGCGTCTTTTACCAAAGAAACCACTTCATCTGGGGACATGCTTTTCAGTGCTTTTTCAGCACCACGATAACCACTTTTGCTACGGTACTCATCCAGCCATACCGGTTGTTTATCATCCCGTAAACGCCAGGTAAGAGGATGGTTTTCCTCGGTAAGAATAATTTCTTTTATTCCTGAATATGCTGTCATGGATACTGCTCCAGTAACTTTTCAATCTCTTCAGGTCTGACAGAACTGTGCGTATCGTCATCGATCATCATGGTCGGGCCTTTGTCGCAGTTACCCAGACAACAGGTTGGCAACAGCGTAAAACGCCCATCTTTCGTCGTCTGCCCCGGACAGATATTCAGATGTTTTTCAATCGCAGCCTGGACATCCTGATAACCGGTAATATGACAAACCACGCTGTCACAATAACGAATAATATGGCGGCCCACCGGTTGACGATAAATCTGGCTGTAGAATGTTGCCACACCCTCTACATCACTAGCGGGAATACCAAGCACATCAGCAATCGCGTAAATGGCGCCATCCGGTACCCAACCACGATGTTTCTGTACAATTTTCAATGCTTCTATCGAAGCGGCGCGCGGATCTTCGTAGTGGTGTTTTTCGTGCTCGATAGCATCGTGCTCTTCGGTGCTCAGCACAAAATCTGTTTTTGCCTGAGACTCTGTTACGTTAACCACATCAAGGCGCGCTTGTTGAGCACTCGCGTTAATTTCACTTTGCATAGTTAGCGATCCACATCAGACATAACAAAATCGATACTGCCCAGATACACGATCAGGTCAGACACTAAGCCACCGCGGATTACCGATGGGATCTGCTGCAAATGCGGATAACTCGGTGTACGGACGCGGGTACGGTAACTCACAGTACTGCCGTCGCTGGTGAGGTAATAGCTGTTGATGCCTTTGGTGGCCTCAATCATTTGGAAAGATTCATTTGCCGGCATTACCGGTCCCCATGACACTTGCAAAAAGTGGTTAATCATGGTCTCAATATGCTGCAAAGTACGCTCTTTGGGTGGTGGCGTCGTCAGTGGGTGATCTGCTTTGAATGGACCTTCAGGCATATTGTCCAGACACTGCTTCAAGATTCGCAAGCTCTGACGCACTTCTTCCACTTTCAACATCACGCGATCATAACAGTCGCCGTTATTACCAATCGGCACGTCGAAATCGAAATTTTCATAGCCGGAGTATGGGCGCCATTTACGCACATCAAACGCAATGCCCGTTGCCCGCAACCCAGCGCCAGTGGTGCCCCATTCAAGAGCTTGTTTGGAATTATAAGCGGCAACCCCAATAGAACGGCCTTTCAAAATGCTGTTTTTCAGCGCTGCTTTCACGTAGGAATCAAGGCGTTTAGGCATCCAGTTCAGGAAATCGCGCAATAATCTATCCCAACCACGCGGCAAGTCATGAGCGACACCGCCAATGCGGAACCACGCCGGGTGCATACGGAAACCGGTAATCGCCTCCACCAGATCATACACTTTCTGGCGGTCAGTAAAGGCGAAGAACACCGGCGTCATCCCGCCAACGTCCTGAATGAAGGTCGAGATGTAGAGTAGGTGGCTGTTAATACGGAACAATTCCGACAACATAACGCGGATGGTTTTTACCCGGTCAGGCACTTCAATTCCCGCCAGTTTCTCCACCGCCAGCACATAAGGCATTTCATTAACACAACCGCCTAAGTATTCAATACGGTCTGTATAGGGAATATAACTGTGCCAAGATTGGCGCTCTCCCATCTTCTCCGCGCCACGATGGTGATAACCAATATCCGGGACACAATCGACAATCTCTTCACCATCCAGTTGCAAAATGATACGGAATGCACCATGAGAAGAGGGATGGTTAGGACCAAGGTTAAGGAACATGAAGTCCTCATTCTCGGTACCTCGTTTCATTCCCCACTCTTCTGGTTTGAAAGTCAGCGCTTCCATTTCCAGATCTTCTTTCTGTCTGGTCAGTTCGAAAGGATCAAATTCCGTCGCACGAGCGGGATAATCCTTACGCAGCGGATGCCCTTCCCAAGTCGGCGGCAACATAATACGACGCAGGTTTGGATGGCCGTTAAAGACAATGCCGAACATTTCCCATGTTTCACGCTCATACCAGTTGGCATTTGGGAACAGAGGGGTTGCAGTCGGGAGATTCAGGTCTTTTTCACTGAGGGCGACCTTCAACATAACATCGCGGTTACGCTCAATAGAAAGTAGGTGATAAAACACAGAAAAATCTGCCTCTGGCAGACCCTGGCGGTGAGTACGCTGACGCTCATCCATGCCATGTAAATCGAACAGCATGACATACGGTTTGGGCAGCTTCTTCAGGAAAATCATTACTTCCAGTAATTGTTCACGCTTCACCCAGACAACTGGCATACCAGTACGGGTTGGCTGAACAGTAAAGGCATCCGGGCCAAAGTGGTTACGCAGCTCACCCACAACCGGATCATCAAGATGGTCGTGAGTTTGCCACGCAGGCCGGGCGCTTTCTTGCGCTATCTGATCTATCATCATTTTTCACCACAACGCTTTGATCAGTGTTCGTTTTGATCAGGATTAGTATCGCAACACATTGCTCTGGTTACATTCATTAGGCTACTTTGAGTCACGCCTACTGTCTAAAAGACAGATTCTAAACTTCGTCTGGCGTACGCAGATTTTTCACTGCGATACGTTCCCCGTGCTTACGTTCTCTTTCTGACTGCATATTGGCACGGTAAACCCCTTGATCTCCCACCACCCAAGACAGCGGACGACGCTCTTTGCCGATCGACTCCTGTAACAGCAACAGAGCTTGCATATAAGCTTCAGGACGAGGAGGACAACCAGGAATATAAACATCAACGGGGATAAACTTATCGACGCCTTGAACTACAGAGTAAATATCGTACATACCACCAGAGTTGGCGCAGGCTCCCATAGAGATAACCCACTTCGGCTCAAGCATCTGGTCATACAAGCGCTGAATAACCGGCGCCATTTTGGTAAAACAAGTGCCAGCGACCACCATAAAATCCGCCTGGCGGGGTGATGCACGTAAAACTTCAGCGCCAAAACGGGCGACATCATGAACAGCGGTAAATGATGTGGCCATTTCCACATAACAGCAGGAAAGACCAAAGTTGTAGGGCCACAGGGAGTTTTTACGTCCCCAGTTCACCATATCATGCAGAGCATGCTCCAGTTTGCCCATGTAAACACTACGGTGAACATGCTGCTCCAGTGGGTCTGCGACAATTTCCTGTTTTTGCAGGGGATAACGGTCATTCTCACCGTTCGGATCTATGCGGGTGAGCGTATAATCCATCTTTAAATGCCTCGCTATTACTGCGGATGACTATTGTTAATGTTAATCACAACACTTGGTTTACTTACCTGGCGGCTTGAACGAGATGGCGTCCAATTCAGCGCCCCAATACGCACCAGATAAAACAAGCCTGCGAGTAACACCAAAATGAAAATGCTTGCTTCGATAAAGCCTAACCAGCCACTCTCTTTGATAGAAACTGACCATGCATATAAAAACAGCGCTTCAACATCGAAGATGACAAAGAACATAGCGACCAGATAGAACTTGGCCGACATACGGAGACGAGCACTACCGACAGAATCAATACCGGATTCATAAGGGACATGTTTTGCCCGGGCTTTCGCTCTTCCGCCCAAGAAAAACGCCCCTAACAGCATCAAAGCACACAGACCGAAAGCACCTAAAAGAAATACCGCGAATGCCCAGTGATGGGCAAAGAGTTCAGTGGATGTTGACATACTCATTGCTTACTCATCAAAAGTGGTGTCAAAAGTGTCTGCTCTTTTGTCTGGCAGTGTTGCACCACATCGATTCAAGGGAAGGGGTAATAACCAAATCTGAAACACTGTTAATCAATGATTGATGGAGTGAATCTTCTTGGTTTTTACTCCTCTCAACAATATTTTGTCTGTTATGACAAAATTAATCTAACATTTATTTACAAACAACAAACTTAGTCTTAACGGATCGTGCTGCCGCGCTGCTAAAACGTGTCAGTAAACTGGCATGCGAATAGCGGCGGAAACTAGTCTAACCGATAACTCGCTTTTACTACATCATTATCTCAGGAAAAACCTGCCTTTCCACTGCTACATAGGGAGTATTTCTTTGATCAAGTACACAATTTGACAGAAAAAAATTTTACTGCTGATGATAATTCATTCAAATCTGAAGAAATTATATTTTTTATCCATTAGCGACAAGAAAAGTTCCCGTTCACTACAGAAATTCTTATTTCATCAATTCAGCGAATTATTACTTTGTTAACAATATAACAATTTGTTAACCAAATCAGGGGGGTGTTAAGAAAAATGCCACCGTATATTTAATGATTACGATAACAACAAAATAAGATGAATTCAGTTGATGATTTCTTATAAATATATCTAGGGAGCTAATACCTCCTTCCGTCCATAATGGAGGTATTAGCAAAGACAAGCGTTTCAGATATTACTCATCAATAATATCGTCATCATCAGGAAGTTCTTCTGGAACACCCGATATCGTGTATGGCGTTTTCTTATTCTCTATAGCACTAAAAACCGTCAGAACAGATTCATTTTGTTCATTGCTATGTCTATAAAGAGAGAATTGAGTTTCAGGCAAACGAGGAAGCCCTTCACTCTCCCCTAAAATACGCAGATCGGCATTTTGCATTTCCAGAGGACGGGCAGTAATACCGACTTCTGCATTCACCGCCGTGCGAACCGCCGACAGAGAAGCGGCTTCATAAGCAATCCGCCACGATACTCCCACCTCATCCAACGTATCCAACGCCAACTGACGGAATGGATTGGTTTCATCCATCACAACCAGTGGCACAGGCTCATTTGGTTGTAGCTGGAAATCAGGGGCGCAATGCCATAATACCGGTGTTGAGCGCAGAACAGTCCTTGGATGATGACTGATCTTCGCGGTTGTGAGCGCCAAATCGATCTCATGGCTATCCAGCATACTTTCAATAAATTGAGTACGCTTTATACGGACATCTATTGCCATCCGCGGATAAACAGAAGCGATGCGATTTAACAAAAAAGGGAGCAGTGTATCCACCGTATCGTCGGATGCACCGATTCTTAGTTCGCCTTCTGCATCGCTATAGGTTAATGATGCGCTGGCATCATCGTTAGCGCGCAGAATTTGTCTTGCATAACCAAGAAGTTGAAGACCATGCTCTGTAAGAAGCTTATTACGGCCGTGGCGGGCAAACAGCTCTCTGCCCACCAACTGCTCCAAACGTTGCATTTGCTGACTTACAGCCGATTGCGTTCTGCATACTGCTGCTGCTGCTGCTGCAAAAGTATTTAAATCAGCAACAGCAACAAAAGTTCTTAGCAGATCGAGATCGAGATTCATTATCGGACGATTTGCATTTATCATTGTTTATTCATCACTTTTTTTTGATTTTAATTACTAACTAACCTGGTGTTTTTACGTAAGCACTATCAAATTAAATTAACATCGCTTAGACAGTACTCTACTCTATTAAATAGGGCAAAGATTTACTGCTGTTTTTTTACCTATTCAACCCATTGCGGGTTTTATTTTCTCCTCTTCGTTAGCAAAAGTTACTCGGATTCCTAAATAAATTGGGGACAATCCCTATTTACAACACCCTATATGTGATTTCTAGTTTGGTTATTTTGTTTTCTGACTCACGTCAAAGAATAACATAAGTTATATCAGAAAAACTAAATATAAAGTAAAAATCTACAATATCACTAATGTTTAATAATCCTATTCAGATAAATTTACAACTAGTTTCCAGAAATGATCAAAAATATTGTTCGATCTTTCTAAAATATATAGTTCTGAATTGCCAATTCAAGGCAAATCTTATACATAAGAATAAATTATACAAACACAACAACTTTTATTGGCAAATTGAACCATGATCACTTTCTGCCCAAAATGGAGCAATCAAGCCGTTATCACGTTAAAAACACTCCATTTCCACACTAGAAAACACCCACAATTAAGATTATAAATTTAATCTTGTTAATAAATTCAGAATTTAACACTGACATAATTTGCATAAAAAGATACTCAAATAACAACTTCCCTACTAAAACAACCATTTTAACCAAATATATCAAGGCATCTTCAAAACATTCAGCGGGAAGAGTACATTAAATGTTACACGCTATGTGCCAGGCGCCCCTTTTTTTGCCAAGATAAGGTAAGACTCTCTATGCTAGCAGTTAAAAAATCCAGCAAATTGGATAATGTTTGTTACGACATCCGCGGCCCCGTACTCAAGGAAGCGAAACGCCTTGAAGAAGAAGGTAATAAAGTCCTCAAATTAAATATTGGTAATCCAGCCCCCTTTGGTTTTGAAGCGCCAGATGAAATCTTGGTAGATGTTATCCGTAACTTACCAACCGCGCAGGGTTATTCAGATTCGAAAGGTCTGTATTCCGCACGCAAAGCTATCATGCAACATTATCAAGCTCGGAATATGATGGATGTGACCGTTGAAGATATTTATATCGGCAATGGCGTTTCTGAATTAATCGTTCAGGCAATGCAAGCATTACTGAATACCGGTGATGAAATGCTGGTTCCCGCTCCTGATTATCCTCTCTGGACTGCGGCGGTTTCACTTTCCAGCGGCAAAGCCGTACATTATATGTGTGATGAAGGGTCAGATTGGTTTCCTGACTTAAACGATATCCGCAACAAAATTACACCTCGTACACGTGGGATCGTGATTATTAACCCTAATAATCCAACGGGTGCTGTATATAGTAAAGAATTGCTGTTGGAAGTTGTTGAAATAGCCCGTCAACACAATTTGATTATTTTTGCTGATGAGATTTACGACAAAATCTTATATGACGATGCAGAGCATCATTCAATTGCCGCACTCGCCCCTGATCTGTTAACGGTAACATTTAACGGGCTATCCAAAACATATCGGGTAGCAGGTTTTCGTCAAGGCTGGATGGTATTAAACGGCCCGAAGAAACACGCTAAGAGCTATATTGAAGGTTTAGAGATGCTGGCATCAATGCGTTTATGCGCCAATGTGCCAATGCAGCATGCTATTCAAACTGCTTTGGGTGGTTACCAAAGTATCAGTGAATTCATTTTACCTGGTGGTCGTTTGTATGAGCAGCGTAACCGGGCATGGGAATTAATTAATCAAATCCCCGGCGTTTCCTGCGTAAAACCTAAAGGCGCTTTATATATGTTTCCCAAAATTGATACGAAGCGCTTTAATGTTCATGATGACCAAAAGATGGTGCTTGACCTTTTATTACAAGAGAAGGTTTTGTTAGTGCAAGGAACCGCATTTAACTGGCCGGAACCTGACCATTTCCGCATCGTGACGTTACCAAGGCTCGACGAACTGGAGATGGCGATTCAAAAATTCGCTCGATTTATTGGCAAATATCACCAGCAAAAATAATCTCCGTTCACAGAAAGAGATTACTGATAACGGAGATTATTCATACCATACGTTCTGTCGGTGTAGAAGAAAACCTATTTCTTCTATTCCGATAAATCTAGTCTGTCCGATAAACCTAGCCTACCCGTTTTTCCCTCACTGAGGAAAACCTCACCTGTCAGAGAGAAATCCTTGATAACCATTTCCATAGCTTTCTTTATTGATGCCAAATGATGACTCTCTGCAAAATAAGACCAATAAATTTTCATTTTTTACCGGTAACACAGACTAATTTTTTTATTTTATAGAGGACTCTTGCAGTGATTATATAAGGCATTAGCAAGATACAAAAGAATTAAACATTGCATTTATTAAACTTGATAAAAGAGAACACCTGAATAAATAATAACCCATTGTAAATTATATGAAATTTTTGTATATGAATTGTATATAAAATGGAGTAGAGAAATAAATTTCTTTTAAAAAATATATCCATCACGATTATAACATTGCCAGTTAATGGTAAATGTAAATTAACCCTATCGCCCTTACTATACGGTCTGGATACCCGTTTTAATGTGCTCCAGGTAAATAGCACATTCCCCTACAAAATAAAGGGATAAAAATTAAGAAACGATTTTAAGGTTTACTTCACCCCACCCACAGCTCACAATAACAGCAATGTTTACTGTAAGAGATAATTATGAGCCACTTTTTTGCCCACCTCTCCCGCTTGAAACTGATTAACCGTTGGCCTTTGATGCGCAATGTACGTACAGAAAACGTGTCTGAACACAGCCTACAGGTAGCCTTTGTCGCACACGCCTTAGCCATTATCAAAAACCGCAAATTTGGCGGCAATGTGAATGCTGAACGCATTGCGTTGTTGGCTATGTATCACGACGCCAGCGAAGTTATCACCGGAGATTTACCCACACCGGTCAAATATCACAATCCACATATCGCACGGGAATACAAAAAGATAGAAAAAATCGCACAGAAGAAATTATTGGAAATGCTGCCCGCAGAGCTACAAAAGGATTTCCTCCCAATCCTGGATGATAGTCAGCATACAGCAGAAGAAACTTTTATCATTAAGCAGGCCGATTCCCTGTGCGCTTATCTGAAATGTCTGGAAGAGTTATCGGCAGGTAACCATGAATTCAATCTGGCGAAAGCCCGGCTTGAAAAAACCCTGGCTGATCGTCACAGCCAGGAGATGGATTACTTTATGAAAGTTTTTGTACCAGGGTTCAGCTTGTCACTGGATGAAATTAGCCTTGATATTCCACATTAGAATGGAAACAACCAAGGGATGACCAGCACACTTATCACCATCACCAGCAGGGTAAATGGCACGCCCAAACGGACAAAATCGGAAAACTTATAGCCACCGGGGCCAAGAACCAGCGTATTCACTGGGGATGAAACCGGGGTCATAAATGCGGCGGAAGCCGCCACACCAATAATCATCGCAAATGGCATCGGAGAGACTGCCATTTCACGCGCGGCAGCAATGGCTATCGGCGCCATTAATACCGCCGTTGCCGTATTAGAAATAAACAAACCGATTACCGCACAAAGTACAAATAGACATACCAGCATTACCCTCGGTCCCATATCACCGGCAATATCCATCAGGCCGCGAACAATCAGATCAATCCCGCCGGTTTTCTGTAATGCCAGTGCAAACGGCATCATCCCGACAATCAGGATAATACTGGGCCAGTGAATAGAGCGGTACGCACTTTCCATATCAATACAGCGGAATTTTCCCATCAACAGGCAAGCTATCAATGCGGCAATTACATTGGGTACTTCATCGGTAAGCATCATGGCTACCATCAGCGCCAAACTAAAAAGCGCATGTGGAGCTTGGGACGTTGCCGGGGCTACTTCTTCGATCTCAACCGGCAGATTAAGGACAATAAAATCGCGCATTTTGGTTTGCAGGACACGGATCAGTTTCCAGTCACCAATAACCAGCAAAATATCGCCCAGTTGCAACGGCTCATCGACCAGTTTACCCGGCAACGATTCACCATCACGTCGAATACCAACAACATTCAAGCCATAGCAGGTACGAAAACAGATTTCCCGCAGCGACTTTCCTAATAAATCTGACTCCGGGATCAGAGAAACCTCCGCCATTCCCACATTACGAGATTGTTCAGAGAAATACTCCCCACGCAGCACCATCGGCTCTAATAATTGCTCACTGCAAAACTCACGCAGATCCACTTCGCTGTCTGACATATCAACCAGCAACACATCCCGCGCTCTCAATTCGGTATTGCCCACTGCACTGACCATAACGCGCCGAAAACGTCGCCAACGCTCAATACCAACGACATTAGCCCCATAGCGGGCACGCAAATTTGACTCATCAAGAGAAAGGCCAATCAGCGGGGAACCTGAACGGATAGCCAGACGACGCGCGCGACCGGATAATTTATAGTCGCGGATAAGGTCACGGAAAGTGCGGCGATTCCATTTGTCATGACCTTTATCCGATTGATCATTTCCCAACCAATGGTGAGCGATCAACATATAACCAATACCGGCAAACAGAATCAAAATACCAATCGGTGTAATAGAGAAAAATTTGAAACCGGGAAGCCCTTCCCGTATCAACTCACTGTTAATCACCATATTGGGCGGCGTTGCTACCAATGTCATCATGCCACTGATAAGCCCGGCGAAACTCAAAGGCATCATCAACCGCCCCGGCGAAATTTTCATTCTTACCGCCACACTGAGCACCACAGGAATAAAAATTGCGACCACTCCTGTAGAGCTCATGAAAGCACCAAGACCCGCCACCGTCATCATCAGTAGCGCCAACATTTTGGTTTCGCTGTTTCCGGCAACTCTTACCAGCCAGTCCCCCATTTGATAAGCAACGCCAGTCCTTACCAACCCTTCGCCAATAACAAACAGGGCAGCTATCAACAACACATTGGGATCACTGAAACCGCTGGTCGCTTCACCGAGCGTTAACGTTCCACTCATGACAAACGCGATAATCACCAATAATGCAACAATATCCATGCGCAGTTTATTGGTGGTAAAAAGAACAATAGCTATCAACAGCAGGGTCAATACCCACAAGAGTTCGCTATTCAAAATGGCCTCTATCAACAAAGAAGAAGATGTTAGTGTCGAAAACTTGGCTAGTAGACCATTTTATTGAGGGAAAATCTCCGGTTGCGATCAACAATGCCCCCACTTTTCGCCATGAATCATCATTTCTGATTTTTCAATACATTGACGGCAATAATCTAAACGGATTTCTCCTGGCTTAAACATCATCGAGAAACGAACGATCGAGTTGTTTAAACGCGCGTTTCAGCAATTCTGCGAGAGATTGATAAGTTGGCGTTTGCTGCACCGGAGCCATTGCAATACCGGCTGCGGCAAATTTATCACGGATTTCATGGAACCATTTCAGCAATGCCGCCGGTAGTGGCGTTGATGCCCGTTTCCCCAACCACCATAACCCTTGCATCGGTAAACTACAGGCAAACAACGCCGTCGCCACAGCCGGACCAAGCTGACCACCCAGTGCGATTTGCCACGTCAACGTAAAAATAGCCAACGGCGGCATAAACCGGATACCAAAACGAGTTGCCTTAATAATCCGGTTTTCAGGAAACATGGGCGCCAATTGTTTCTCAATCGGCCAAGTCTTCATGTATTGCTGTCCCAGTTGCATCTTTCTCAGCCATCCATTACTGGTGGGAGGTATTGCGCTCATTATGACCTCAATCAATTAAAAACACATTTTTTAAAAAAACATTGTAAATGATAAAATATTTTTTGTAGGATTAAGTATATTTTGTCTTTACTGCTGGCTATCGGTATCCTACATCCACTTTTGTGTTATACACAGCAGTAAAGTGACACATTTTACCTTTTTTACTGCATTTAGGTTCATTTTGTTAACAAATCACGCTATCTCTTAACATCATGGCTGGCAAAAAAGGGGTTTTGAAAATCGAAACCTTAACATCATGCTCTTTGCATAGAGCATGATGTTAATCATTTAATGTCATCACCTTACGCGCTACGCTCATAAGTAATTGACGTTTTATTAATCAACATGTCTTATCTGTAAGACTCAATGACAAACACGATATAGGTATTTCCATGTCAAGTAAGCTGGTACTGGTCCTCAATTGCGGTAGCTCTTCTCTGAAATTTGCTATCATCGATCCTGCTAACGGTGAAGAATATCTTTCTGGTCTAGCTGAATGTTTTAACCTGCCCGAAGCCCGCATTAAGTGGAAAATGGATGGCGCGAAACATGAAGCCGCTTTAGGTGCTGGTGCAGCCCACAGTGAAGCATTGAACTTTATTGTTAATACTATTCTGGCGGAAAAACCAGAACTTTCTGATCAAATCACCGCAATCGGCCACCGTATTGTTCACGGCGGTGAAAAATTCACAGCATCCGTCGCCATCAATGATGAAGTGATTCAAGGGATTAAAGATGCGGTTCCATTCGCACCATTGCACAACCCGGCTCACCTGATTGGTATCGAAGAAGCGAAAAAAGGGTTCCCACACCTGACTGACAAAAACGTTGCCGTATTCGATACTGCGTTCCATCAGACCATGCCGGAAGAGGCTTACCTGTATGCCCTGCCATACAACCTGTACAAAGAACACGGCATTCGTCGCTATGGCGCACATGGAACCAGCCACTTCTTCGTTTCCCGTGAAGCGGCAAAAACGCTCAACAAACCGGTTGAAGAGCTGAACGTTATCGTTTGTCATCTGGGTAATGGTGGTTCCATCTCCGCTATCGTTAATGGCCGGTGTGTTGACACCTCTATGGGATTGACGCCACTGGAAGGTCTGGTAATGGGTACCCGCAGCGGTGACATCGACCCGGCTATCATTTTCCACCTGCATGATTCACTGGGCATGAGCGTTGAACAAATCAACAAACTGTTGACCAAAGAATCTGGTCTGCTAGGTCTGACCGAAGTCACCAGTGATTGCCGTTATATAGAAGATAACTATGAAACTAAAGCCGATGCTAAACGCGCGATGGACGTTTACTGCCACCGTCTGGCTAAATACGTCGGCTCTTATTCCGCACTGATGGAAGGCCGTTTGGATGCCATTATCTTTACCGGTGGTATTGGTGAAAACTCCGCACTGGTTCGTGAGCTGGTACTGAAAAAACTGGCTCTGTTAGGCTTTGAATACGATCACGACCGTAACCTGGCGGCTCGCTTCGGTAAATCCGGCGCTATCACGACTGACAACAGCCGTCTTGCTTTGGTGATCCCAACCAATGAAGAATTAGTGATCGCTCAAGACGCAGCGCGTCTGACCGCGTAATAATTTGACCAACCGCCAGCCACTGCTGGCGGTACTATTTTTTGACCAACGAGCAACCGTAAAGAGGTTTCCGTGTCCCGTACAATTATGTTGATCCCTACTAGCACCAGCGTCGGCTTGACCAGTGTTAGTTTAGGTGTAATCCGCTCAATGGAGCAAAAAGGCGTTAGCCTGAGTGTTTTCAAACCTATCGCCCAATCCCGTTGCTGTGGCGCCCAAGATCAAACCACGACAATCATCCGCTCTCATTCCAGCATAAAAACCGCTGAACCGCTGGACATGGCGCATGTGGAATCTTTGCTGACAACCAATCAGAAAGATGTACTGATGGAAAAAATCGTGGCCCTTTACCACGAAAACACCAAAGATGCAGAAGTCATTCTGATTGAAGGTCTGGTTCCAACCCGCAAGCATTCATTCGCCCAATCTCTCAACTATGAAATTGCCAAAACGCTGAATGCTGAAATCGTATTCGTATTGGCGCTAGGCAACGATTCCCCGGAACAGTTGAAAGAACGTGTTGAACTGGCTCGTGCTGAATTTGGCGGCAGCAAAAACCAGAACATTACCGGTGTTATTATTAACAAACTGAATGCGCCGGTTGACGATCAAGGCCGTACCCGTCCTGATCTGTCAGAGATCTTTGACGAATCCTCAAAAGCCACCGTAGCTAACATCGATCCGAACACGCTGTTTAAAAACAGCCCATTGCCGATTCTGGGTTGCATTCCGTGGAGTTTTGACCTGATTGCAACTCGTGCAATTGATATGGCAAAACACCTGAACGCCCGTATTATCAACGAAGGCGCGATCAAAACCCGTCGTGTGAAATCCGTGACTTTCTGTGCACGCAGCATTCCACACATGTTAGAGCACTTCCGTCCCGGTTCTCTGCTGGTCACTTCGGCTGATCGTCCAGACGTTCTGGTTTCAGCCTGTCTGGCGGCTATGAATGGCGTTGAAATCGGTGCAATTCTGCTGACCGGCGGCTATGCCATCGATGAGCCGATTAAGCAATTGTGTGAACGTGCCTTCAACACTGGCCTGCCAGTCTTTATGGTTGATACCAACACCTGGCAGACTTCCCTGAGCCTGCAAAGTTTCAGCCTGGAAGTTCCGGTAGATGACCATGAACGTATTGAAAAACTGCAAAACTACGTCGCACACCATATCAACAAAGAGTGGATCGACTCCCTGACAGCGAACTCTGAACGCCCACATCGCCTCTCTCCACCTGCATTCCGTTATCAATTAACCGAACTTGCGCGCAAAGCAGGCAAACGCGTTGTTCTGCCGGAAGGTGACGAACCTCGTACCGTGAAAGCGGCATCTATCTGTGCTGACCGTGGTATTGCGCAATGCGTTCTACTTGGTGATCCAGAAGAGATCCGCCGTGTCGCCGCTGCTCAGGGGGTAGAACTGGGCGCGGGTATTGAAATTGTTGATCCGGTTGCTGTACGTGAGCGTTATGTTCCACGTCTGGTTGAACTGCGTAAAAGCAAAGGCATGACCGAAGTCGTCGCACGTGAACAACTGGAAGACAACGTTGTTCTGGGTACGTTGATGCTGGAACAGGGCGAAGTTGATGGTTTGGTATCCGGTGCGGTACACACCACGGCCAACACTATCCGCCCGCCATTGCAGTTAATCAAAACGGCGCCGGGCAGCTCGCTGGTATCATCCGTGTTCTTTATGCTGCTGCCGGAACAGGTTCTGGTTTACGGTGACTGTGCAATCAATCCAGATCCGACGGCTGAACAACTGTCTGAAATCGCTATCCAATCTGCGGATTCAGCTAAAGCATTTGGTATCGAACCGCGCGTAGCCATGATCTCCTACTCTACCGGCAACTCCGGCGCCGGTAGTGATGTTGAAAAAGTTCGTGAAGCAACTCGTTTGGCACAGGAAAAACGCCCAGACCTGATCATTGATGGCCCATTGCAATATGACGCCGCAATCATGGCAGATGTAGCGAAATCCAAAGCACCAAACTCACCGGTTGCCGGTCAAGCTACCGTGTTCATCTTCCCTGATCTGAACACCGGTAATACCACCTACAAAGCGGTACAACGTTCTGCGGATCTGGTTTCAATCGGACCAATGCTGCAAGGTATGCGTAAACCGGTTAACGACCTGTCTCGTGGCGCTTTGGTAGACGATATTGTTTACACCGTTGCACTGACCGCGATTCAATCAGCACAGGGAGAAGCGTAACCGCTTCTTATCCGTAGAAGATTAATCGCTGACAAAGGCTGAATCCTGTACTTCCCTGGATTTGGCCTTTTTATTTTCTTTTTATTCCCGGAAAGATGCTGGTTTTCTGATGTACCCGGCTGTTATTTTGCTGGCGATACACTTGAAGAAGCCTGGCAAGATGCTAAAAGTGCTATTGAGATACATTTCGCAAAATGAATCAGAAATTTAATCGTGCCGCAGATATGCGGCACCTTACCTTTATAGTTATCCGCACAAATTTAAGATTGATAATGACATGATAATATAATAGATGTTAAATCCTATTTTCTTAACAATACATACGCAACTTGAGCTTGTATTTTATTCGTTGATAACCACTCGTTAAATATATTTCCTATTCCACGCTGCTTATATTCGGCATCACAGCTTTCCGATGTCCCTTTTCTACCTAACCCATACGATGATGTTCCAGCTTCCGCTTTAGGGCGGCAATTATGTGCAGTTGTAAAATCACCATATAACCAACCGGCTCTTTTCGTTTTGAATTCAATAACAACACCTGGGTTATTATTGGTTAGATAACTTTGAGAGTAAGTGAATTTAGGCGCAATTCCACAGAAAGCGTTTTCTTGAACACAAGAAATTTTTTCATTACTATTCCTATCAAATCCTTGATATTCATTTATCTGCATTCCTCGATACCAGTACATCGATTCTTCTATCTCATTATCACTATTTACAGTTTTATTACTCGTTAGTGTAAGTTTATTCGGTGTGTTGACTGAAACTCGAAGAACACAATTTTCATATAAAGACATGACCTTAGTCTTTGCCAATCCATTTGCAGTTATTGCATTTTTCACCTGATTTCTAATGTTCTCCGGATCTTGCATACAGGCCATGCTGAAACTGCTAATAGTTAATAAAAATGGTGCAATAAAGAAAATCTTTTTATTCAAATTCATATTTCTTTCCTTACTTGATTTATAGTTTCAACACTAAATGGAACAAAAATTAATTTCGTTATCATCAAACTAATATATAATTTACGATATAAATAATAATTTAAATCACAATTCAGACACAAATAAGAAATCAACAACAATAGGGAATTACAATATAAATCACTTAATTCAATTAGTTATTATTTCCTTTCTTAAGTAAGAATAGATTATTAAATCAAAAAACACAAATCACAGAATCATTAAATTAGAAAAATATCTTACTTAAACACATAAAAATAAATATAGAAAAATTTCAACAATATATAAAATGAATAATTTATCAACATTCACATGTTATATATATAACATCATAACCACTGGTTTTTTATATCATAACAATCTAAATAACTTTCACAAGATTGCAATTATGCTCGATTATAAAATACATAAAAATCAAATAATTATTTATCACTATTGTAAAATATTTTTCAATGAAAGTTTTTCTGCTATCTAACTGAACACAATTAAATACAAAAAACAATTTAATCGTGCCGCATACATGCGGCACCTCACCTTTATAGTTATCTGTGTATATTCAAGATTGATAATTGCATAGTTTCAGCACAGAGAAGCCTATTTTTTCTTTTTCTGTAATAATACATACGCGACCTGGGCTTGTACTTTATTCTTTGATAACCACCCATTAAATATATTTCCTATTCCGCGTTGCTTATATGCAGAATTACAACTTGCCGATGTTCCTGTTACACCAAGCCCGTATGTTCCTCCACCTTCAGCTTTAGTCTTACATCCATTTTTAGTTGTAAAGTCATTATATAACCAACCAGCCTTTTCCGTCTTAAATTCAATAACAACACCTGGTTTTTTATTCGTTAGATAACTTTGTGAGTAAGTGAATTGAGGCGCAATTCCACAGAAACTGTTTTCTTGAACGCAAGAAATTTTCTCGTTCCTATTTTTATCAAATGTTTGATATTCCTTTATCTCCATTCCTCGATACCAGTACATCGATTTTTCTGCCTCATTATCACTATTTGAGGTTTTACTACTCTTTAGCGTAAGTTTATTTGGTGTGTTGTCTTTAACTCTAAGAACACAATTTGTGTATAAAGACATTACTTTGGTTTTTGCCAATCCATTTGCAGTTATTGCATCTTTTACCTGATTTCTGATGTTCTCCGGATCTTTCATACAAGCCATACTAAAACTGCTAATAGCTAATAAAAGTGGGGAAATAAGGAAAACTTTTTTATTCAAACTCATATTTCTCTCCTTGCTTTATTTATAGTTTTGGTACCTAATTAGATTAAAATAGATTTCATTGTTATATATTGACTAAAAAACACTATTACAGACAACATACAATAAATTAACCTGCTGCATTAATCTTCATTGTTATTATCTGCCTGAAATAAGATAGATTATTTAGCTATAAAAAACAAAAACAAATTCCAATATAATTAAATTAAAAAATATGTCATTATAATATATACAAAAAGATATAGTAACGGTATATAAGAAAAAAACCAATAGTTATATGAAAATACGTATTTTGAAAAACATTTCTCAATAAAAAATTTCTTTGTGACTTAATAGAATTCTTGCTGCAATTTACACTTATTCCTTTAACATTCTATCGAGTACTATCAGTTATATCCTCCCGCAAGGAGGATGAAATTTAACCCAAAAAGCACCAAAGCGATAAGACATTTGGCGCTAAAAAGAGAGTTTAAAGCTGATAATGACACGATTATATAACAGATATTAAGGATTAGTCTGGTATGGTTAATTGTACATAAGCAATTATCGCCTCTATTTTAGCTGGTTTTTCTGATAGCCACTTATTGAACTCATCTCCTATCTTATAACCTTTAGGCTTACAATTTGATTCATCTTTTTTCGAGGCATTTATTTCACCAAGCCCATATGATCTTCCTCTTGACTCAACATCAATTTCGCAGTCATGCTTAGTTGTAAATTCATTATATAGCCAACCAGGCTCTATCGTCTTAAATTCTATAACAAATTTTTTATCTTCTCTAATTGGATAGCTCTTGGAGTAAATATATTCAGGGGAAATGCCGCAAAAGCGATTTGGCACGTTAACACAAGGAATACTCTTAAATTTATTACTATCAAATAACTTAAATTCTTCTATTCCCATTCCCCTATACCAATACATCGCTATTTCTGCACGTTCATTTCTATTTTCGGATTTATTATTAGTTAATATCACTCTATTGCCACTATTCACCACCTCAAATTCGCAATTTTTATACATAGACATCACTTTAGTCTCTTGTAGACCATAGCTGTTTATTATATTTTCCACCATTGGATCAGTATTACATGCCATACTAAAGTGACTCACAACTAATAAAGTGGCAATCAGAAAGGTTTTTTTATTAAAACTCATACTTCTCTCCTTACTTTATCGATGGTATTGATACCCAAAAGAACGAAGATATATTTCATAGCCGTTATTAATAAATCCAGTCATCATCTTTACCGACACATAATGACCTAACGTACAATTCCACTATAAATAAAATTCCACCACAAATAAGAAACCAACAACAAAATAACTTTGCAATATAAATCATATCATTTAATCAGTTTCTCTTGTTATTAGCCTTATTAAATAAAGGTAGATTATGAAATCAAAAAAAAACAAGCCCTATAATAATTAAATAAAAAACAGGAAAAACACAAAAAAAGATAATTTCAATAACATTTAAAATAGATACTTTTTTATTTATTACAATATCATGTAAATAAAAAAACACCTATTTACCATTCAAAATCAATATAAATAACATTATCTAATTGCAATTATAGTCATCAAAATAATTCAAAAAGATAAAATCTTTATTCATACTTATTGTAGAATATCTACTAATTATAATTTTCTTTTACTACATGATAATATCTTGCCTGTAAAGTATATTTTTACATAAAAAACATCGCCAATAAAAAGCACCGAAGTTATAAACACTCGGTGCAATATATTTCAACATAAATCATTTAAGGCTAAAATCTATTTTGCTAACAATACATAAGAGATTATAACGTCTATTTTGGCTGGTTTTCCTGATAACCATCCATTAAATATATTTCCTATTCCAATTCTCTTATATTCAGCATCGCAACTTGCCGATGTTCCTGTTACACCCAGCCCATATGTTCCTCCACCCTCAGCTTTATATTGGCACTGATGTTTAACTGTAAAATCGTTATATAACCAACTGGGTTCTATCGTACTAAACTCAATAACAACACCCGGATTTCTATTTGTCAGATAACTCTGTGAATAAGTATATTCAGGCGCAATGCCACAGAAACTTGCTTGTGTAACACAAGGGACATTTTTATACTTATTCTGATCAAATGCTATATATTCATTTATCCCCATTCCTCGATACCAGTACATCGCTTTTTCTGCTACATTATCACGCTTTGCCGCTTTACTGTTTGTTAATGTGACTTTATTCGGTGTGTCTGCCGTGACGGTAAGTGTGCAACTTCTATACATGGACATCACTTTAGTATTAGCTAACCCATTTTGGGTTATTATCCTTTCTATCTGTGGATCAACATTACATGCCTGACTAGCGTAACTAATAGCGAATAAAAAAGGGGAAATAAGAAAAGCCTTTTTATTTAAATTCATACTTTTTTCCTTGCTTTAATTATGATTTCGGTATCCAATGAAATAAGAATAACCCTCATTATTATCATTAACATACCCATACAGTCTTTAACAGGAACAATAACTTAATACACCATCATGCTATGAATAAGAACTTAACAACAAAATAATATTACAATATAAACCATTTTGTTTAATGCGTTTATCTTGTTATTTCCCAACTTAAATAAAAATAGGTTATTAAATCAAAAAAGACAAACCTCTATATAATCAATAAAAGTTTGATTTAAACATAAAAATAAAATGACAAAAAGTAAAAATAAAATAATTTCAATCACCTATATAATTAACAACCCGAGAATTCTTACAATATTATATATACAATCAAATAATCATTATATTTTTATACCATAATAATCTAAAGAATAATTTCTCATTATTGTAATGACATCGTAAAAACTTATAAAAGTCCATTGATAATAAAGAAAAATAATTATTTATCTCTCTTTATAATATATCTCTCAACGAAAATATTTCCTGCTATTTAAATAATAACTCATATTAGTTTTTCATTTAAAGAAATCAAGGAAGAAGTAAGCATGATATGTTGTCTAACCAGAACGATTAAACCGGGCATCCAGCCCGGCAATAATGAAGATAAAAGAGGTAAGAGACCTAATCAACAGAGAGCAATCACGGACGATAACCAACGAAAGCCACGCGCGACAACCTGCGTTCGATTGAGACTAACCGAGTGGTGGACAAGAAGTTCTGCATACGTTCGAACGTCTCTTCACCCTCTATTGCGATAAACTGCTCCTTGCGCTTCTCACGCCCGGCACTCCAGCGTTCGCTGAGTTCAACAACGCTTTGTGTCAGGTCCACTTGCATTTCAAGGCAAAGGCCCGCCTCGTTGATCAGGCGCTCGTTCAATCCGACTGGGCTATAAAGGAAATAACCTGGCATGCCACGTATCACTATCTCTTCTTTACTGAGCATGCCCGTTACCAAGGTAGGATCAGTATACAAAAACCGTCCGCCAGGCTTCAGTAGCCGACACCACTCACTCAGCAAGGCCAACCGATCCGGAATATGAATTACCGAGTCGATGCACCATAGCGCGTCAAAGGTGCCGTCAGGAAATGGCAAAGGCTGACGAACATCACTGTCGACGAAGTTGCTTCTATCCTCCAGTCCGAAATCTACCGCAAGTTGCCGGGCGGTAAGGAGACCGTGAGGATTAATGTCAACCCCCGTCACCCTACAACCGTTGCTCCTTGCCAGAAACAGAGCCGGCCCTCCAGACCCACTGCATACATCCAGCACATGAGAGCGGTCAGATAATTGAAGCCATTGGGAGAACTTTCTAAACTCATCAGCAGAAGACCAGTTGTTCTGCCCCAGATCTTCGCCATAGGTCTCTTTGCGTACCTCAGATACCGCTTCCGCAGAGAAACTACCGAAAGCCCGTTCGTAAAAACCAGTGCCAGGGCTTGAGGAGGAAGTTTGCATAGTCATAGATAATGCTCCTAGCAAATAGAATTTAATCGGAAGACAAGGTGTTCAATTGCGGTATCCAGTATCGCATTATCGAGATCCGAATCAAAACAGAACCGAACCGACGCATTGGCCTGAGCCGAGCTTAAGCCGATGCCTGTGAGCACGTGCGAAGGTTGTAGTTCCGAGGAGTTGCAGGCTGAACCTGACGATATAGCCACCTGATGCAACCCGGATATTAACGCCTCCGAAGCAATACCTTTGAACTGAACGTTCACGACATATGGGGAACTGCAAGAGAGATCGGTATTCAACACTGCGTTCGGCACTCTTTGATGCAGACGAGTGATGAAATAGTCTCTCAATGCGGTGACTTTTGCCTGGCGTTGCATGAGGGTCGACTGAACCATCTGGCACGCAAGGCCAAACCCTACAATCAACGGCGTTGGCAAAGTGCCGCTACGCAAATGATTCTGACCGCCGCCATAGATAAAGGTCCTCAAACGTGCGGCAATACGTGCATCGACAAAAAGTGCCCCGACTCCTTTCGGCCCCCGCATTTTGTGGGCGGAAAATGAAAGCATATCAATTCCCGTTTCCTTGACATTCATAGGAATTTTACCGACAGACTGGACAGCATCCACATGCAGCCAAGTGCCTAACCGACGCGTGATTGCAGCGATTTCATCCACCGGCTGAACGGTGCCTAGCTCAGAATTCACATGAGTAACGCTGACGATACGGGTGTCGGCGGTCAGTCTAGTCATGACATCTTCCGGTTTTACCCGACCATTGGCGGCAACCGGCAGATACTCGACATCAAGCCCCCGACGAGCCAACTCTTTACCGACGAGCAACACAGATTTGTGGTCGATGGGGCAAAGCAGCGCTCCCGCAGGAGCGCATTCGTTGTGGGCAAAACTCGAAAAAAGAGCGATGTTGTTGGCTTCTGTAGCGCCCGATGTGAAGACGATCTCTTCCGGGCGGGCGCCGATGAGAGACGCAACTTGTTGGGTGGCGTTCTCAATCGCATGCCTGGCACGACGCCCCATCACATGAGCGGAAGAAGCATTGCCGAATTCATGCTCCATATAGAATCGCATGATGTCGACAACCTCTGGAAAACATGGTGTCGTGGCGCAATGATCCAGATAGATTGTGCCAGTCGGGTTTTCATTGACATTCATAGCGACTCCCTATCAGGAAGTGAAGACGGCAACGTTAACAAGCTTCGAGTAGATCTCTTGCTGCTGCATCTCTCCGCTTCCACCGGGATCTGCAACAATCACCTTCATGCCCGAAAGCCCATACAGAGAGAGCGCGGTACTTACCCCTGTTTTGACCGGTTGGAAACATTCGCCGGGGGCAAAAATCACCAGAAGACGATGTTGCGCGTTGTAGACCTCAGAGATCATCTCCGTGATCTCTCCCGCACATCCGGTAACACCACAGGTAATGAGAGGCCGATAGTCGCCGTTTTCATCCACAAGAGAAATTTCGGTTCCGGCATCAGGACCATTGTCGAGAACCCGACGATTTAAAAGCCCCGCTTTGACCAACTTATCGGCGCTTTTCTGGAACCGATATTTCAGCCAAGTCTCCGGGTAGGCAATAGGGTGCTTGCGGCTTGCAAGTATGTTTTGTTCAGAGAATCGCCCGCTGCGCTCTAAGACAGATTGGTATGAGGCCGGAAGCGCGGAGAATTGCTCGTAGAAAGCACGTCTTAATTCGGATGCAGGCCCATTATCGCGCGAAACATATTGCCAATCGTTGATAAGCAACAGAAATTTAATCGCTTCGAATTGGGGATCAAGCTGCTCTGCGATTCGAACACCAAGTTCCCAAGTATATCCTGGAAAGATTCCTACGCGTCGTTCAATTTTTTCTCGCATGGGCGAACTATTTTCTTCAATAACCCCCGGTACAAGGCATCCCCGTTCTTCGTCAAGGAAGAGCATGAAATGCCCTGCCATAATGACGAGATCTGGATGTGGAGTATTAGTTACTTCGGCGAGAATAAGGTCGAGTAGCTCAGCCTCGGATTGAACCAAACGGTGGCTGTTTGAGATATTAATTTGCTGCATATGTGCCTATATTTATATTATTGATTTTATTAGAAATTTAAAGGCTGTATTATAGTTATGGAAACCGTATAACCCATTTCAACTTTCCTGGTGGATTGCTGAATTTCACTCACTATGAACATCCTCCCACACAACAATTATCAATTATCGACTGATAATAGATAATATATTTACATATAATCTACCATACAACAATTAATAATATTAATTATTAAATCTATACCCTGTACTATTTAATATACACTAATAGCCAAGATTAATGTTGTATATCCTTGCCTCTGAGAGACCAAAGGCATTAACTAAAACGGTCAACGATTCAAAATGAATTAAAAAATTTGACGAAAAACAAAATAAATCATCAATAAATTTAATTTAAAATTTAATAAAAGCACCGAGGTCATGAATATCCAATGCTAGATTCGACTAATAATACAGGTAGCATGGAAGCCTATTTGGCATTGAAGGGACTAAACACTTAGCAGGTGAAAATTAATGGACTGAACAAATTCTCAATTGGAAATAGGTCAAAAGAAATAACGCAACTTTGACTAAAATATCTGCAAAGGCAAGCCCCTGCTCGCAAACGATTTGATTATCACCTGAGGTAATTGTTTGATATCCGTTGAATATCGTACAATCAAATGATCCGTTTCGGCTAATATGAGATCACCATTGAAGCCATTTTTCTATCTGTTTCAATTCATTATTTCTTCATTCCTGTCTATGAACGAAAACTCTCTTTTGATATCTGATAACGTTGTTCTTCCTGTGCCTCATTTCTCTTTTTTACGCGCCATAAAATACTTAACAAAATAAACCATAAAGGCGTGACACAAAGTGCAACCAGTGTATCCGGGTCAAAAACCATTACTACTATGGTAAAGATGAAAAAGGTCAGGGTTATCCAAGTCATTAACATCCCCAAAGGCATCTTAAATATTGAACGTTTATGCACATCAGGGCAATTCTTACGATAAACCAAATAGGCAATCAAAATCACACACCAGCTATAAATCACCATAATCGAAGCAACGGTGGATACAATAGTAAACAACTGCATGACATTCGGTATGATAAATAAAAGCGACGTACCAATCACCATACAGAAACAAGAAAACATCAGGCTATGTACAGGAATTGCGGTATTACGGGAAAGAATTTTAAATTTCCGGTGGGCATTCTTTTCTGTTGATAAGCCATAAAGCATACGTGTACAGGCATATAATCCACTATTAGCAGAGGACATTGCCGACGTTAACACAACAAAATTAACCACTGCGGCAGCGGCAGGCAGACCAGCCAAGGCAAATAGCGTCACAAAAGGGCTAACTTCCGCTGAAATTCGCCCCCAAGAAGTGACAGCAATGATGCTTAACATAGAGAAAATATAGAAAATAATAATTCTTATCGGGATATTATTAATGGCTTTCGGTAATATCTTTTCCGGATCTTTGGTTTCTGCCGTCATCGTGCCAACTAGCTCAACACCGGTAAAAGAAAAAATCGCTATTTGGAAACCAGCAAAAAAACCAAAAATACCATTTGGCAGAAATACCGATGGATCAGTTAAATTATTCACAGAAGCGATCATACCATCCGGTGATTGCCAACCTACCATCACCATACCAACACCAATAATAATCAGCGCTAAAATCGCAATGACTTTAATCATGGCGAACCAGAATTCAGCTTCGCCAAATAAGCGGACAGAAAGAAGATTACAAGTACCCAGTAAACCTAGCGTTATAAATGCGGGCACCCAAAGAGAAACGCCGGGAAACCAATATTGAATGTAGCCGCCGCATACAACAACATCAGCAATACAAGAGACAACCCAACTCATCCAGTAAGTCCAGCCGAGAAAAAAACTGGCTTTGGTGCCTAAATAATCGGAAACGAAATCAGCAAAAGAGCGATAATTCAATTTAGTCAGGAGTAATTCTCCCATTGCCCGCATTACCATATAGACAAAAAAACCAACAATCGCATAGGTAATAATGATCGATGTACCCGATACGGCAATGGTTTTTCCTGATCCCATAAATAAACCTGTGCCAATAGCACCACCAATAGAAATCAATTGAATATGACGCGCACTCAGCCCTCTATGAAGCGTTTGTGTATCAGCAAATTTCTCTGCCGAAAGGTTTTGTTGAGTTTTATTGTTTTTTATCATGATAATACCCGTCCGTCATTAAAGAAGCAGTTGACTGCCAAATCTTCCCAAATAAGAAGTTACCACGGCTTCAGGAAGAAATTAGAGTAATATCTTATTTAATTATTTTTTCATTTAATGCAAGTAACAGTCCCGCCCTTAATCCATTAGCTACCTCAGCATTAGGAAATAAAATAAATTTCGCCGGAAATTTAATTTTCCAATGGCGATCATGTTGGCTGGCGATTTCAAATCCTTCTGGCAATTCGGTAAAATTCAAGGTATCTGTGGGTATATGAAGCTGAAAACTATTATCACTCTTAATAATAGAGTCAATTACCTGATAATGTTTCAACTCAGATTTAATACGTGCAGTTATTGGTGATAAAGAAATTAAGTTATAAAGAGCATCGGTAATTTTTTGGAATCTGGTTAAATCATTTTCCCCAAAAGGCATTGCTTTACCCATCTCCATCGTACAACTATCCGCCCCAAACTTTTCACTCAGAAAATGGCTGAAAGTCCCGGCTTTCTCACGATGGTAAACCAGTGCATCAATATCGCTGTCATGCAACCATTGCATAAATTCAGCGGAAAAGGGACGGCTCTTGACAGGCAACAAGGCAAATTGTTCATGGTGAGAAGCACGGATAGCGGTATGCAGATCAATATGCCAGCGAATATTTGTCGACGACACCGAAGGTTCAGCAAAAAAACGACTCACGACATCTTCAAGTTCAGCCGCACGCGATCGCTCATCTCCCTGCGGGAAATCCAGATAACGGCCACTAAACATGCGATTCAAATCATGCTGTAAATAACGTCGATTCGCCCGTATCGCAGGCAAATTACCGAAGATGATCAACAAGTTATTTTTTAGTGTTAACGTACCATCCGCCAACTGCGCGAGTAACTGAATCAATATTTCAATGGGCGCGGTTTCATTACCGTGAATGCCGGCAGAAATCACCAGAGACCGATTTTCTCCCTCATGGGGAATCAGTTGCAATACCCCTTCTGACAACCAATGTGCGCTCATTGTTTCTGGAAATGTCAGGTGGTCGGCAAGTTTTTTTTCAAGCAATAATGTTAACAGATCCATATCTGCTCCAATTTAGCGCTGAAATTCATAGATCGACCCTAAATTCAGGATCTGCGTTAGCTCATCCAGAGCGGTATAAACTTCACGAAGTAACTGAGGATCAACCAAATCACCGGCACATAATTCGTCACGATAATGGCGCGTTATCCATTCGGTCAGGCGATTGTAGAGCGGCGTATTCAACAATGTTGCAGGATTAACAGCACGAAATTCAGCATCATTGAGTACCACCCTCAGACGCAAACAAGCCGGTCCGCCGCCATTGCGCATGCTTTCCCGCAGATCAAAAACACAAACTTCATTAATCGGTGAAGAGGATTGCGCAATCAGCGACTGTAAATAGCTCCAAACAACAGCGTTTTGACGGCACTCTTCAGGAACAACGATCATCATCTTTCCGTCAGTTTTGCTCAACAATTGACTATTAAAAAGATAGGAATTAACGGCCTCTTTAATGCTTACTCGCTCAGACGGCACCTCAATTGAGACAAAATCCTGTCCCAACACCGCCAGTTTCTGCTTAATTTCGGCCAGTGCCTGAGATTGATGAAGATAAGCATGTTGATGATGAAAAAGGACATTTCGGTTGCTGACCGCAATCACATCGTTGTGGAAAACACCACTGTCAATGGCGACCGGGTTTTGCTGGACAAAAACGGTTTGCGCCGGATTAAGTTGATGCAGTCGGGCAATCGCTTCACTGGCTTCCAATGTTTGCCGCGCCGGATAATGTTTGGGCACCGGGCCGCCGCGAAACACACTACGGCCATAAACAAACACCTGTACGCCGGGAGTATCATAATCACCGCCAAGGCGATTATGGTTTGCCGCCCCTTCATCACCAAAATCTTCATGTTGTGGAAGAGCCTGATGGTGGACAAAATAGTTTTGGTCAGCAAACGTGGCTTTTAACGCGGCGGCTGTCGTTTCCACTTCCAGCGAACGGTGCAATTTGTTATTTAAATTTGCCACCGTGAAATGAACTCGCTGATCAACACTATCCGCCGAAGGCGACACGGTTGCCGCATTTGCCGTCCACATTGATGAAGCAGAACTCAGTTTTGATAATAACACCGGAGAATATTTGGCCGCTTTATGAAGTATCTGCTCATCACTGCCGACAAAACCTAAATTACGTAAGGCAGGGATATTAGGGCGTTGTTGCGGCGGAAGCACTCCCTGAATAAACCCCGCATCAGCCAGCGCTTTCATTTTCATCACACCTTGCAACGCGGCTTTACGCGGATTAGATACGCTATCCTTATTATTAATCGAAGCCTTATTACCCACAGAAAGCCCCGCATAATGATGGGTCAGGCCGACCAACCCATCAAAATTCGCTTCAAAACCAGCCATAAATCCCTCTGAAAAAATTGTATAAATTGAAACCTATTCCGTTAAACGGTTAATCAGGGAAGCAGATCCCCGGCGCAAGCGTCTCAGGAAAAGTAAGTTCGTCGGCAACCAGAGATGCCATCGGCCAGGCACAATAATCGGCAGCATAATAAGCACTAGGTCGGTAGTTTCCTGACGCACCAATGCCGCCGAAAGGCGCTTTACTGGAAGCCCCGGTTAACGGCTTATTCCAGTTCACAATGCCCGCTCTGGCATCTTCTGACAGGCGCTGGAACAAGGCGGCATCCGGCGAAATTAAACCGGCCGCCAGCCCAAATCGGGTGTTGTTGGCGATTGCCAACGCTTCATCAAATGTGTCATAACGCATAAGCATGAGTAGCGGCCCGAAATACTCTTCATCAGGAACATCAATGATTTGGCTAACATCAATAATTCCTGGGGTCAGAAACGTTGATTGCGGCTGACATTGCTCCAGTGAAACCAAAGAGATGCCTCCCAGTTTTTGCAACCGATCTTGAGCTTCCAATAGATTTTGCACAGCCTGTAGAGAAATGACGCCACCGATGAACGGCTGAGGTTGAGCATCCCAATGGGATGGCACGATCCGTTCTGTCACCTCCACCAGACGCTTAATCACCGCATCTCCGTGCACGCCATTTTTCACTAACAATCTGCGGGCACAGGTGCAACGTTGACCGGCTGAGATAAATGCTGATTGCACAATGGTGTAAACCGCGGCATCAATATCGTCGCAACCATCGACGATCAATGCATTATTTCCCCCCATTTCAAGCGCCAACATCTTCTCCGGCTGACCGCCAAGCACGCGGTGAAAGTGAAAGCCAGTATTGGCGCTCCCCGTAAACAGCACGCCATCAATCTGCTTATCCTCCAGTAATGCAGTCCCGGTACTGCGCGCTCCCTGAACCAGATTGAGCACACCGGCGGGCAAACCCGCTTTTTTCCATAGTTTCACCGTCTCTTCCGCGGTCATCGGCGTCAATTCACTCGGTTTAAACACCAGCGTATTACCCGCAATAAGCGCAGGAATAATATGACCATTAGGCAAATGCCCGGGAAAGTTATACGGACCAAAAACCGCCATCACACCGTGAGGACGGTGACGCAGTAAGGCACGGCCGTCTGGCATAATCGTTTCTGATTCACCGGTACGCTGTTCCCACGCTTCGATAGAAATAGCCGCTTTACCTATCATAGATTGTATTTCAGTCCGCGTTTCCCATAACGGTTTACTGGTTTCCTGACTGATAACACGAGCGAGCGTCTCTTTCTCCTCATTCAGTAAAGCCGCAAACGTCTGAACGACTTTAATCCGCTCACTGGCGGGCAAATGCGACCAGACATAAAACGCCTCGCGGGCAGCATGACAAGCGGCTCTGACCTGAGAAACATCAGCGCTGTTAGCTTGCCACAGAATCTGTTGATCTATTGGGGAAAATTTAGTTATTGACTCACCCTGCCCCTCAATCCATCTTCCCCCAATGTAATGTGCTTTATAATTCATGTTTAATTTTCCTTTGGAAAGAGACTAACCAGTCGAACCTGCTCCCCATCGCTTACTTGAAGTGCATCCATCTCAGCGGTTGTTAAAAACAGTTCATTACTGTCACACGCCACATTTAATAAAAGCGCTCGGAATTCACTAAACTGCTGATTGGCAACGATGCAAGAAACACCATCATCTCTGGTCACTGATGCTGCTTTACTAACAGGAACGAGGCGGCTCTCTTTTACCGCACGTATCCGGTCAATCTCAGCCTGTAATAAAGCGCCGCCATCAAAAATATCGATATTGCCTTGATAGGCAAGACCTTCTTTTTCAAGAATGGCCCGGGCAGGTACAGTTTTCTCATGGACCTGCCCAATCACCTTCTGAGCCTCAGCCGATAATAAGGATATATAAATAGGATGAAGGGGCATTAGCTCTGCAATAAAGGTTTTCGATCCAATACCGGTTAAGTAATCTGCCTGAGAAAAAGGAATACCAAAAAAAATGTTGTCCCAATGAATTCCAGAAAGGGGAATTTCCTTGCTCATCTGCAACTCCCCGCATTTCAGCGAATATAATTTTAGAAAAAATATCCCTAAATGCAGCGATAAAAAGAAAACGAGCTTTGGAGAGAAATGTTCCATTTTTCCCCTTCTGATATTCTGGATCGAGAAACAAGGTACATAATTCACTGTTACCGGTCTGATCTTGCTCCAAAGTTAACGCTTCAATAGATTTATAAATCCCCAATTCACGTGATGAGCGAACGGTTTTTTGTACCCGAAAGTTATAAAACGGCTCCTCCAGCCCAACCGCCACTTCGATGGCACTGACACCCGCCACCCGATTCACGCCCGTATCTTCCAGCACAAAAAGGAATCCCTGTTGAGCCCTGGACAGTTTTCCATCAAAAGTATCAACGCTACGCGCAATACGTGCGCGCAGCTGCTCCAGGTTATTGGGAAAAGATGTCAAACCTATACCAGCGCGTTGAGATAAAGACTGAACCCCATTTAAGTCACTATGCCGGACAGCTCGGAAAAGCATCATAACGTCACCTTCAACTTACTATTAACCTATAAACCTTACTATTAACCGACAAACCGCATGATGGCGCTTTCAAGACGAGCCAGACCTTCATCGATATCAGCAAAGTCGATATTTAATGCCGGCGCAAAGCGCAATACATCTGGACCCGCGATTAAGGCCATTAACCCCTCCTCTGCGGCCAAATTAGTTAATTGCTTCGCCTTACCCTGCCAAGCCTTATCCAATTCAGCGCCTAAAAGCAGCCCCTTACCGCGCAAACAACTGAATATTCGGCAACGCTGATTCAGTTTCGACAATTTATCCATGAAGTAATCATGACGTTGCAAAACGCCGGTGAGCAGTTCTGGCTGATTAACAATGGAAAGCACCTTATTGGCAACTGCTGCCGCCAAAGGATTACCACCAAACGTAGTACCATGCGTTCCTGGTTGAAAAACCGCTGCAATATGTTGTTTTGTTAACATGGCGCCGATAGGAAAGCCTCCGCCGAGACCTTTAGCACTGGTAAGAATATCAGGCTCAATACCATATTCCTGATAAGCATAAAGATACCCTGTACGACCTACCCCAGTTTGAACTTCATCAAAAATAAGCAACGCTTGAAAACGATCACACAAAGTACGTAATTCCTGCAACAACGCAGGATCTGCGGGAATAACACCGGCCTCACCGATAATAGGTTCGACAATAACCGCACAGGTATTTTCAGAAATGTGTTCTCTAATTGCCGATAAATCATTATAAGGAATATGGGTAATTCCTTGCGGCAGGGGGGCATAATCTTGTGAATATTTTGGCTGCCCTCCTACTGTAACGGTAAATAATGTTCTCCCATGAAAAGAATCTTTAAACGAAATAATTTCACTTTTATTTTTTCCATATTTATCAGAGGCATATTTTCTGGCTAACTTTAATGCTGCCTCGTTAGCTTCCGCTCCTGAATTACAGAAAAATGCTTTATCAGCAAAAGTACCTTCCACGAGTTTTTTTGCTAATTTTAGGACAGGTTCATTGGTGTAACCATTACCTATATGCCATATTTTCTCAATCTGAGAAATTAACTCATCCTTTAATTCAGGATGTGCATGCCCTAATGAATTAACGGCAATTCCACCTGCAAAATCGATATATTCCTTACCATCCTGATCCCATACTTTCGAACCTTTGGCCCGAACAGGTATGAACCTGGCAGGAGAGAAACAAGGAACCATATAGTGATCAAACCAACTTCTCTGAATATTTTCTAACATAGATCATTTCCCCTTAAAATAGAGAGTACACGGACGAAAGAAAGTAATATACCCCGCATCATTTTTCGTCTCACACTTACACAACTTATTAATGTATGCCGAGGAAAAGGTTTACCAAACTGAAACCTAAAAATCCTTAAAAATAATAGAATTACAGGATCTTTTTAATATTATTCTTATTAATCCCATGACTATTCCCAAAAATAGCTGCACAGCCACTAGACAGATACTGTTGCCCGCCTTTAACAAAGTCAACACAAGTTATACACAAAAAAAAATACTTTTTGATCTCGTTCAAAATTCCAAAAAGTATTTTTATGCACAATTTATGCACTTTTAGTGAATAAAAAGCGAATAAATTGTGCATAAATGAAATCTGCTACATATAGATGAAAAGAATAAATAAATAATTATTCATTAATAACGCTAGGAATTTATTTACTTAAATGTAAAATAAAATTTGACGTAATTTAACTTTTAAAAACCAGAGTAAACCGATAACCCAAAACAACAAAAGAAGTGAACAATCTGACAATAATTTAATGTAGAATTAACTATCCAGTTAAGAAAATTGACTATATCCAAATGCTCTTAAATTTCAGACAACAATAATACCCCTGCCTATTGAGATTATTTTTCACAAATTGACTTTATTGTACCCTACCTCAATGATTTACTTAGATTAGAGAAACAGGTAAAGCCTTTTCAAGTGAAAACTATTCAATAGAGATTATCACTTTCCTCAATCTTATTTTTATCCAGAAAAAACCGAAATACAATTTATACCGAATGATCATACCGACGCAAAAAAATTCATTACTTCTTAACATATTAGCATTATGAAACTTTTCCATCACAACTGATCACCAACTCTCTATTCAGAGCTTAAAGTGACTACTTTTCTGGCTCGCTAAGGCGTTAATATATAGTATTGCTGTACAGCTGAAATAATAGATATAATCTTTGCTATCAATTTATCATTTAAGCGTTCTCATTTAATTTTCTGAAATTATCATTAGCGGACGCTGAATTCTATCATTAAAAGTAGAATTGTTATCTGCATTTATTATGAGTGAATGTCAAATCACTTTATATTTTATTTTCTTTATACTAATATCCAACCGAGATTATTTAAAAATATTAAGTGTTTTGACATATAAACTAAAAATTTTATATTTAATTATAAAAAATTTTATTTTGAAAAACACCAATAAAATTAGAGATCTATTCTAAAAAACAGATGCAATATTAATCCAAAATGCGACTTATTCAATATTTACAAAATCATCCAACATGCCAAATTATAAAAAAACACAAGATTAAGTTGAAAAATAATTTATTAAGCATTATTTTACAGAAAATAAGGTAATATCGTTAATGTAAATAGAAAGATATCAATAAAAACTAAAACTAATCTGACCAACTATTAAAAATATTGCATTTCCAGATGTTCTATAACGAAAAATAAAAAAAATCTATTTACTGCCAATTCCACTAAAGGGTATTCCAGCCCCTTGATTTCTCATGCTGGAACGTGACAACACGAGTTCGTTTAAGATCAAACTTTGAATAATGGGATCAATTCATCTTCCAAAACATGACTTATTCCATATCATTTATAGGAGTAGAATATGGCTTCAGATTTTAGCGGTAAGGTAGCAATCGTTACTGGCGGTGCAATGGGTATTGGTGCCGCGGTCTGCCGCAGACTGGCTGCAAACGGCGCAAAAGTTGTCATAGCCGATCTTGACGGCAACGCAGCTCAGGTTCTTGCCAATGACCTTGATAATGCTATCGCTATTCAGCTCGACGTCTCCCAAGCGTCTGCGGTAGAGCACTTAGTGGCTCAAACGGTAGAGACCTTTGGGGCACTACACCTGGCAGTCAACAACGCAGGGATAGCCGGCTCGTTCCATCGGACCGTAGACTATCCGTTAGATGATTGGCATCAGGTCATCAACACCAACATGCACAGTGTCCTGTATTCGATGAAATACGAGATCCCCGCGATGCTAGCTTCTGGCGGTGGTGCGATTGTTAACATGGCTTCGGCCGCAAGTAGTGTTGGTCTCGCCAACTCGATTGCATACGTAGCAGCCAAGCATGCATTGCTAGGCATGACAAAGACCGCCGCGCTAGAATACGCGACACAAGGAATCCGGATCAACGCTGTCGGGCCTGGTTACATCGACACACCATTGATGTCCAGGCTCGGCGCCGATGTAGTCCAAAAAGCTATCAAGCATCATCCTGTCGGCCGCCTCGGAACACCAGATGAAGTCGCTGCACTAGTTTGCTTCCTGCTATCTCAGGATGCGTCTTTTATTACTGGTAGTTACCACCTCGTTGACGGTGGATATACCGCACGTTGATCTCTTTATATCTTAGATTTTAGCGGAGCATCATCATTCAGCTCTGAGCCATATTAAAACCGGGCAAAGCAGACAGTAGCCTCCTTTAGCCGTAATAAGCCTGACAAGGAAATTATTGTTGCTTTGTCCGTATCAATTTTTCAGGACAAAATATACTTAGATTGTTTGTAACAAATTAACCATACGGTGTCTTATCTTAACTATCAATTTGTCATTCTAAATAAGATATTTCATTTTCGTTTCTATTTTTTAAATAATTCCCTTTAACTTTCTGCAATTTACATTAGCAAACACTGAATTTCATCATTAAAAACAAAACAGTTATCTGCATTTATTATGCATGAACACTAAATCAGACTGTATTTTATTCAACTCCCATTAACACCAAACAAAATTATTAAAAAAATATCAAATGAGATTAAACAAAAAAATTTTATTTTGATCACTACCTAAAAAACAAACTATATATCCTAAAAAATTGGCGCAATATTAATTAATAATACAACTTACTCAATATTCACAAAATCATCCAATATACCAGATCACAAAAAAACATAAGGCTAAGTTGAAAAAATATTTATTAGACGTTATTTTACGACAATATAGAAAAAAAACCAACGCAAGCTAAAACTAATTAGTTTGTATCATTCACTTGCAGGAATAGAATTATATGACATTAGATTTTAATAATAAAGTGGCAATCGTTACCGGCGGTGCAATGGGTATTGGTGCTGCAATCTGCCGCAGACTGGCGGCAAACGGTGCAAAAATTGTCGTAGCCGATATCGACGGCAACGCAGCTCAAGCCCTTGCCAATGACCTTGATAATGCTATCGCCATTCAGCTCGACGTTACCCAAGCGTCTGCGGTAGAGCGCTTAGTGGCCCAAACAGTAAAGACCTTTGGGGCGCTACACCTGGCAGTCAACAACGCAGCGATAGCCGGCCCGCTCCATCCGACCGCGGACTATCCGTTGGATGATTGGCATCAGGTCATCAACACCAACATGCACAGTGTGCTGTACTCAATGAAGTACGAGATCCCCGCAATGCTGGCTTCTGGTGGTGGTGCAATTGTTAACATGGCCTCGGCCGCAAGTAGTGTTGGTCTCGTCAACTTGATTGCATACGCAGCCGCCGGGCATGCAGTGCTAGGCATGACAAAGACCGCCGCGCTGGAGTATGTAAAACAAGGGGTCCGGATTAACGCCGTCGGGCCCGCTTGCACCGACACACCTATGTTATCTAGGCTCGACACCAATGTAGTCCAAGAGATGATCAATGATCATCCTATCGGCCGCCGCGGAACACCAGATGAAGTCGCTGCACTAGTTTGCTTCTTATTATCTCAGGATGCGTCTTTCATTACCGGTAGTTACCACCTCGTTGATGGTGGATATACCGCACGTTGATCTCTTTATATCTTAGATTTTAGCGGAGCATCATCATTCAGCTCTGAGCCATATTAAAACCGGGCAAAGCAGACAGTAGCCTCCTTTAGCCGTAATAAGCCTGACAAGGAAATTATTGTTGCTTTGTCCGTATCAATTTTTCAGGACAAAATATACTTAGATTGTTTGTAACAAATTAACCATACGGTGTCTTATCTTAACTATCAATTTGTCATTCTAAATAAAATATTTCATTTTGGTTTTTATTTCTTAAATAATTTCCTTTCATTTTCTGCAATTTTCATTAGCATACACTGAATTTCATCATTAAAAACAAAACAGTTATCTGCATTTATTATGCATGAACACTAAATCAGACTATACTTTATTCCACCCCCATTAATACCAAACAAAATTATTAAAAAAATATCAAATGAGATTAAACAAAAAAATTTTATTTTGATCACTACCTAAAAAACAAACTATATACTCAAAACACTTCAAGGTGCATGTTTGAAAAACAACTATATTGTTGAATTTAAATGTTTTTATATCTTGTTGTTCAAGCATCTTGAAGTTCATTAGGTATATATCCTAAAATCTAGGCGCAATACGGCTGATATGCTCCACATTGTTGATGCCTGTTATAAAAAGGGTATTCAGGCCGCTGACGAACCTCTCTATTTTAAACGCGATTTATCAGCAGCCTGGAACTAAAGGCGCCTTTAGTTTGTTATTATCTTATTTCAAGTTGTGAGTGAAAAATGATGTAATCTTGTCAAATGGAATGAATTTCGTCCGATCATATAAGTCCACATGCAATGCGTCGGAAACAATGTAAAGTTCCTTAGGCTCAGCCGCCAATTTGTAAGCATCCTCGCTGAAGTAACGGGAATTAGCTTTCTCACCCGCAATGAACAGAATCGGACGGGGCGAGATTGCCTCTATTTGAGAGAACGGAAAGAAATTCATTAATGCCGGGTTGCTGGTCAGAGACATTGCTGTTGTTGAACGAGGATGGTGTCCCCTCGGCGTCCGGTAGTAATCATAGAACTCGCGAGCTACAGCGGGTGACTCGGCGGTAATTTCTTCCGGAGTCCCGATAACATAGCGTTTCTGCCCACCTTCAAATTCGACGTAGCGTTGCTGGGCAATGTCTTCAAGTGCTTTGATCCTATCCTCTTTGATCATTGTGTCCCCCAATCCCTGACGGCGATCCCGGCCCATATCATACATACTGATAGTCACTATGGCCTTCATCCGAGGATCGACAGCTGCAGCACTGAGTGCAAACCCTCCGCTCCCGCAGATACCAATGACACCAATGCGATTTCTGTCAACAAATGAGCGGGTGCCAATAAAGTCAACAGCAGCACTGAAATCTTCCACAAAAGCTTCTGGGGAGGTAATCGAACGAGGTTCACCGCCGCTCTCGCCGTTATAGGATGCATCCCAAGCCAGAGTGACAAAACCACGCTCTGCCATTGTCTGGGCGTATAAACCTGAGCTCTGCTCTTTGACGCCACCAAAAGGATGACCAACAATAATAGCTGGGTGTTTTTTCGACATATCCAAGTTTCTTGGAATATACATATCGGCAACCAGATTAATTCCCAGACGGTTATAGAACGACACCTTCTGGTGGATTACCTTGTCACTTTGCGCAAATGTTTTATCCCAAGCCAGCGTATCCGCGGCAGATGCTACTGCCGATGTTGATAACATCGTACTCAAAGCTATTGCTGAAACTATCTTTTTCATGTTCATATATTTGCCTTTAATGAAATATAAAAGTCAGTACGTTTTTCTCTGCTATTGTCCATGCTTACCCATAAGCAATAACGCCAGGATGGGCTGAACGTTGTGCAGCCCAGGTAAAAATGGCAGATAACGACAGTAATACCGCGCCAAAGACGAAGAGACTTTTCCAACCCATGACGTCAAACATTGCTCCGCCGGAGCTGGCTCCCAACGTAATAGCTAGCTGAATAGTCGCGACCATCAAGCCACCACCAACTTCCGCATCATCCGGCAGTGCGCGGCTCAACCAGAGTCCCCAGGCAACCGGTGCTGGCGTGGCGACTAATCCCCAAGTTGCCAGTAACGCCGCAACCGCTATGCCAGAATTTCCGAAAATGGTAAGGACTACCGCAACCACTGCCATCGCGAGAGGGATAGCAATCAGGTAGGCAAACAACCGTTTTTTTAACAACAATCCGATGAAATATGTTCCAACCAGACCGCTAGCACCCAACAGAAGGAACGTGAGGGATAATTCAGTCACACTGATGCCAGTAATCGTTTCCAGAAACGGCCGCAGATAGGTAAAAACAGCGAACTGCCCCATGAATAACAACATGATGCCAGCCATACCCAGAGCAACCTGCGCTCTCTTCAACAACCTGAATGGATTGACTACTTCATTTTTTTTACTGGCTTCCATCGCAGGAATCCCCTGCCATTGCCAGGCAAACGCCAGTATGGCAAGTGGGATTACCATAAAAAAGGCGCCTCGCCAGCCAATATACTGTCCCAAAAAACTACCTAGCGGGGCAGCAATGGTCGCTGCCAGCGCATTGCCACCGTTTATCAGAGCCAACCCTTTCGCAACAGAATCAGGTGGAAGCAGCCTCATCACAGTCGCCGTAGCCATTGACCAGAAACCACCAATGGCGATGCCCAATAAAGCCCGTCCGACCATGAACTCCACGTTACTAGCGGCCAGTGTCACAATCACCCCGGATGTTGTCAGAAGCAGCGTGAAACTCAGCAGCACTTTTTTCCGGTCGAATTTACCTGTCAGGGGAGTATTTAGTAGGCTGGTCAGCACGGCAAAAAAGCCTGAAACTGAAATAGCCTGACCCACCTGCCCCTGGCTCATCTGCAAGTCCTGTGCGATTGGACTTAGCAAGCTGACGGGCATAAATTCTGACGCAATCAATACAACAACACAGAGAGCCATCGAAAAGACCGCTCCCCATGCAGGAGGCTGTGTTGAATGCGTGTATGGTCTTACATCAATATCAACAGTTTTCATTTTTCTCCGGCATTCATTTGATAGCAGAACGGAATGACGTGCTTTATGCATCCCAAACAACTATGGCGATAATCAAACTCATGTAGATCTTAATTGCATAGTGTTTCTTTGATTAGACGCTATAATTAGCATGCTCTTGTGAGAAAAATTCAACAATTGAGGTTTCAGGATGGATGATCTGCAAGCATTTTTGTTAGTGGCAGGGGAGCGAAGCTTTACAAAGGCTGCGGCAAGAATGGGCGTCACGCCATCAGCACTCAGCCACACCATTAAAGCTCTGGAGGAAAGACTCGGGGTACGTTTATTAACCCGCACAACACGTAATGTCGCACCGACAGAAGCAGGGGAAAGATTATTACATTCTATTAGTCCTCTTTTTGAGCAGATTAACGCTGAAATTGAAAGATTGGGTGAACTTCGGGATAAACCTGCGGGTACAATTCGGATCACTTGTTCAGACGATGCGGGACAGATGATCCTGAGGCCCATGCTTGCCAAGTTTCTTGCCAGATATCCTGACATCAACGTGGAGGTCAATATCGATTACGGCTTCACGAATATTGTCAGTGAGCGTTTTGATGCAGGAATCCGGCTTGGCGAAGCTATCAGTAAAGACATGATAGCAGTACGTCTTGGTCCGGATTGGCGCCTCTCCGTAGTTGGGGCGCCCGCCTATTTTGAGCGGCATCCAATTCCGCAATCTCCTCATGATCTGACAAACCATCGTTGTATTAATGCCCGTTATTCAGTTGTTGGCGGTGTTTACGTGTGGGAATTTGAGAAAGATGGCAGAAAGCTGAATATTCGGGTCAATGGGCAATTTACCTCAAATAGTACTATTCATCTTCTGAATAGCGCACTGGATGGTATAGGGCTGGCTTATATTCCTGAATATTTAGCTAAACCCTACATTGCCGACGGGAAACTAAAAGAAGTCTTAGCAGACTGGTGCCCATATTTTCAGGGATTTCATCTTTATTATCCCAACCGGCGACAAGCTTCACCGGCTTTTATGGCTTTTGTGGAAGCCGTCAGGTATCACGTCTAGAGTAAATAAGCATAACTGTCTCCGGGGCGGAGATAGAAAAAATATCAACGGTTCTCTGGTAATAAAAGTAAGGCTCCATCTCCAGCCGGATATCTTCTCGGGATAAAGTCGTCGGTAAAGGCTGTCGTTTGGGGCGGGCCGCCGGGGAGCTTCCGGGAGATGCAGGCGTGAAAGCTGGGTCTCCAGCACCGCGATATCGGTATCGGCATGCAGACGGCGGATACACAACCAGACACCGTGTCGGTCCCAGCGCAACACCTTGAGACGGGAGCGGGCCTTGTTACAGAAGACAAAAGCGGCTTCGTCCTGCCAGCGTAAATTCAGTCCCTCGAGGTGTTGGGTCAGGGCATCAATGCCCCGGCGCATGTCGACGGGCTCTCGCACCAGAAAAAGCTGTTGCGGTTTCAGCATCGGGCCAGTACCCGCATCACGTCAGGCAACAGCGTCAAGGGACAGGCGATGGCATAGCCGTCTGGGGTATGCAGGGTGACGGTGGGCGCGTCGTCAGGCTGGAGTGAAACCGGCAAGAGGGCGGGCAGTGTCTGGCTGAGAGGTTGGCGCATTTTGTGACTGTCGGCAATCCAGTCGCGGAAAGAGGAAAAACTCAGCTGATGCTGTTCGCAATACTGTTTTCGGGTCAGGTTACTGTGGCGCCATTGGGCCACATGGTGTTG
>NZ_PUWT01000021.1:0-26171 GCF_002968995.1 Photorhabdus hindustanensis | reverse complement strand
GATTTTGTCTGGTTTCAACGTCTAAAAGGATGCAGGCGCGGTGTCGATCGGCATGCACCTTGAGGCGGTAARCGCAATAAAAAGAGGGGTAAAATGGTTAATGTATCAGGATTTAACCTCTAAACAGAGAGTTGATTATCCGAGAAAGTATAAGGGAATATCTTTAATATTATCAGGCTATTCACTGGCCTAATTTATGCGAAAAATAACCTATAGAAATCTTTCAGGGTTGAGAGTAAACAGCCTCAGCAAAGATAAAAAGCGGGTATGATTCACGTTGGTTAAATGTAACACACGATATGCCATGATGATTAAACTGAATAAAAATCAGGGAGTAAAAGTGATAAAAACAACGGTTAAAACCTGATAACAATTAAAATCGGCGGTTAAAGCCACGGTTTTTAATCATCGATTAAAACCTGCCCATCATAAAGCTATCAGTGAAAAGCTCTGTTAACTTGGGAAAAAGAATAAGTAAAAAAATAATCCGGTATAAACAATATATACCGGATTATCATATCAAGATTAAATTATTTAAAACTCCTGACTATATCAGTAATTACACTACCTCCTTTGCAAAACCGATTTCCAACGCCCTATTCAAAGCCTGAGCTAAAGCGGCTTTATTCTCATCATCTTCCAATAAACTAAAATGGTCACCCGGTATCGCAATCAGTTTAAGCGAAGTATCAGCTATTATCTGCGCCCAACCTAGCGATGGATCGATATTTAAAGGCTCTGACTTTTTATCCGTCACAAAAGAAATAGACGGGTAAGGTTCCATCGCATAAAACTGATGCAACGTTACCGCTAATGCTTGTGGCTCATAATCTTTGACTATTTGATCATAATGCTCTATCTGTTCCCAACGTTTTGCCATTAAGTCAGCACTCAGATTAACGGGATATAACGCTAGTTCCTGCGCCGCTGCAATAAATTGCACCAAATTCAACTCATCGATTCGCTGATGCAACTCAGCAATCTCTTCAGCGTGTTCTTCCCCTAATTGCCTGACCAATTCAGCAAAGAATTGATGTTTTGGTTGCGCTACCTGCTCACCAAAGCAATGAGGAGCAAGCGTGTCAATCAGCCCCAGGAAATTAACTCGCTCGCCAGCACTCAAAAGCTGTTGGGCAATGGCATAAGCCAATATTCCACCAGAAGAGTAACCACTTATCCGATATGGGCCTACCGGTTGAACAGCTTTCATCAAGGTGATCATTCTGGCAGCCTGCTCTTCCATCGTTGACATCGGCTCCTCACTGATGGAAGGCCAAGGCAGTGCATAAATCGGGTAGTCCGACGGAATATGCTGAGCCAACCCGAAAGCATAGGAGTAATCACCCATACCACTGGGCACAAAGAACAGCGGCAACCCTGTCCTATCAAGTCGTACCGATATGGCGCTATTTTGCGGCTGAGACAGTAAATCTGAGGTGATTTTTGCGGCCAGTTCAGCTAGCACCGGGAATTGGAACAAGGTATTCAGTGTGCAAACCATTCCTCGACCAGCGACAATATTGGTCATTCGCATAGCGAGCAATGAATGGCCGCCCAATGCGAAGAAGTTGTCATGGCGGCTGACCCGCTCAACACCCAGTAACTCACCCCAAATAGCCGCCAGAGTTGTCTCAGTTTCCCCTTGCGGCGCTTCATAGACCTGACGGGAAAAATCTTCCTCCCGCGGCGCCGGTAATGCCCGGCGATCTAGCTTGCCGTTCGGGGTTTGCGGGAAGGTATCCAGACGTACAAACGCTGACGGCACCATATAATCTGGCAAAATGGCACTCAAATGAGCACGCAAACTGGCCGTTAGCTCTTCATTCGCTCCCGCTACCACATAGGCGACCAAATGTTTGTCTCGACCATCCTCCCACACCGACACCGCCGCCTCTTGCACCGCCGGGTGTTCCAACAACCGGATTTCAATCTCCCCTAACTCAATTCGGAAGCCCCGAATTTTTACCTGCTCGTCATTACGGCCCAGAAATTCTAGATTACCGTCCGGTAAGTAACGAGCCAAATCCCCTGTGCGATACATCCGCGCACCAGATACTCGACTAAAAGGATCGGCTATAAAACGTTCCGCACTTAATTCCGGCTGGTTAAGATAACCCCGTGCAACCCCAACGCCGCCAATATACATTTCGCCAACGCAGCCTAATGGGACCGGTTGACCATATCCGTCCAGTAGATAGACGCAGGTATTTTTAAGCGGCCGGCCGATAGAACTATCATCAGCCAGGGATAATATCTCCTTACAGGTCGCCGTTACGGTATTTTCCGTCGGACCATAGGCGTTCAATAGTCGAGGTCGGTGGGTTTCCCGCGCAAACCAGTCTTGAATAGCGCTCTTTTTAACCGCTTCACCACCAATAATGATGAATCTGAGGCAATCCGGTAGCGGTAATGGGTTATCTCTGGCAATCAGTTCAGACCAAAATAGCGCCGGCAGCGACATTACTGTGATACGGTTCTGCCAAGCCAAGGAAATAAATTCCTGCATCGAAGTCAGCCAACGCTCATCGCGCATGACCAATGTAGCGCCATTACATAGTGACAAGCAGCACTCTTCTACTGAGACGTCAAACGCAAAAGAGGCAAATTGTAACAACCGGTCTTGCGCAGTCACCGCATAGGTCTCGTTAAAACCCAGATGACGTTGATACACCGCCTGATGTTCTATCATCACTCCTTTCGGCTGCCCGGTTGAACCGGAAGTATAGATAACATAAGCCAGATGTTGTGGCGTCAATCCGATTACCTGTGGGTTACTGTCCGGCTGGTCTGGTAAAATATGCGAATCAAGTACCGTCAGTCCGGCCAGTGCCCGTTCGCCAAGCGCCGTCCGGCCAGCTTCATCAACCAGTACCACTGACGGGGCCGTATCATCCAAAATATACGCCAGACGTTCTCCCGGATAAGCCGGGTCCAGCGGCACATAAGCCCCGCCCGCTTTCAGCACCGCCAACAACGCCTCCACTATCGCCGGGGAACGTGCCATGCAAATCGCTACTCTTTGATCTGGGACGACGCCTAATGTCATCAATTGATGGGCAAGGCGGTTGGCGCGAGCATTTAATTCGGCATAGCTGAAACTTTGCTCTTCATATACTAACGCAGTCGCCTCCGGGGTTTTCTCTACCTGTCGCTCAAACAGTTGGTGAACACATAATGGGTCAGGATACGGGTTTTCCGTGGTATTCCAGGTTTCCAGCAACAGTGTGCGTTCCGTTTCAGGCAGGATGTTCAGCGCTCGTACCGGTGTCTCCGGAGCCTGTTCAAGCGCTTCCACCAGACCTTCCAGCGCCTGCTGCATATAATCGCATAGTCTCTCTGGCGCAAACGGCTGTACCACCAGAGCGGTTAGCCCCAACGTGGAACCACCATCTTCCACCGATAGCCCAAATGGGTAGTTAGTCCGCTCCTGTCCGTCCAAAAATTCAACGCCTGTGATGATGTCGTCCGACATTGCCGATAAGGCGTTATGTCGATAGTTGAACAGAGCGCTAAAGAGCGGCGTACCGCTGGCAATACCACTGCACCGCTGGGCCAGCGCCAGTGAAGCATGCTCATGTTCCAGCAATCCGGCCAGTCGCAAATGTACCGCACGCACGCTATCCTGTATCGGGGTATCATCAATATCCAGTCGCAACGGCAGGGTATTCATAAACAGCCCCATCCCATTGTCTGCCCCCTCTCCCGCTTCCATGCGCCCAAACAGAACTGTGCCAAACACCACTTTCTCTTGCCCGCTGGTATGCGACAGTACCTGTGCCCAAGCCAGATGACACAACGCCGCCAGACTGACACCGAAACGCCGAGCCAAGCCACGCAAACGGTCATTCAGCTCAGGTGCCAACATCCGGTGAAATTCCCTCATTTGAGAGCCGTCACGATGTACTTCCGCCAGCCCGAATGGGAATGTTGGTTCATCCACCTCCGCCAACATGTCGGTAAAGAAACGGGTATGTGCTGCCTGATCCCCCTTCAACCGAGTCTGAGCCACCAGATTGCGGAAAGGAACCGGCGCAGGCAAGCTATCCCCCTGCCCGGTAAAATAGGCCCGCACTTCACGGTGCATCACTTCCAACGTTTCATGGTCGCCAATCAAGTGATGCTGCAATTCCAGTAAAAACCAGCGGCCATCAGTTTCCTGAGTGATGACAAAATGCAGTAACGGCGCCTGACTCAAATTAAGACGATAGTGCCCCGGATCAAAACGCCGGGTTAACTGGTCAATGACTGGGCCGTCAGCCGGGTCTAACGTCAGTTCCGTCACAGGCAACCGTGCCTGACGCCAGACCACCTGCGCCGGAACTGATAATCCTTGCCAGATAAAAGCCGTACGCAGGATGTCATGGCGATCAATCGCCTGTTGTACCGCCGCCAGATAACGGTCCAATAACGAGCGATTCTCAAAGATCACCGGATAGAGCAACAGATACGGGTCGCCTTTCTGTTCCAACAGGTGATGGAACAGGATACCGTCCTGTAACGGCGACAGGGCATAGATATCCTGAATATTAGCCACTCCACCCGGCACCTGCCCGACAATGCGATCAATATCAGTCTGAGTGAGATCAATCAGCGGCAACATTTCCGGCGTCAGCGTCGTAGTGGCCGGGGTGATGACGTTAGGCGGCACCACGACAGCCTGATGTTGTCCCAATGTTTGGGCCAAGTCTGACAACACCGGAAATTGGAACAGAGCCCGCGCCGTCAGAGTCAACCCCAAGTGACGCAAGCGTTCAATCATGCGTACAGCGAGCAATGAATGGCCACCCAACACAAAGAAGCTGTCATGTCGGCTAATCTGCTCAATACCCAATAACTCACTCCAGATAGCAGCCAGAGCGATCTCTGCTTCCCCTTGCGGCGCTTCATAGACCTGACGGGCAAAATCCTCTTCCCGCGGCGCCGGTAATGCCCGGCGATCTAACTTGCCGTTCGGCGTCTGCGGGAAAGCATCCATACGTACAAAGGCCACCGGAACCATATAGTCAGGTAAAATCGCACTTAAGTATTCACGTAAATCAGCAGCTAATCTCTCATGCGCTTCCGCTGCCACATAGGCGACCAGCCGTTTGTGTTGCCCGTCGTCCAATGCCAGCACCGCCGCCTCTCGTACCGCCGGGTGCTCTATCAACCGGGCTTCAATCTCCCCTAGTTCGATCCGGAAGCCCCGAATTTTTACCTGCTCGTCGTTACGCCCCAAGAACTCCAGCTCGCCATCCGGCAGGTAGCGGGCCAAATCGCCGGTGCGATACATTCGCGCACCGGATACCGGACTAAAGGGATCGGCTATAAAACGTTCCGCACTCAATTCCGGCTGGTTAAGATAACTCCGTGCTACGCCTACGCCGCCAATATACATTTCACCAACGCAGCCTAATGGGACGGGCTGACCGTATTTGTCCAGCAGGTAAATGCGAGTATTTTTAACCGGCCGACCGATAGAACGATCATCTGTCGGGAATAATATCTCCTTACAGGTCGCCGTCACGGTATTTTCCGTCGGGCCATAGGCGTTCAATAGTCGAGGTCGGTGGATTTCCTGCGTAAACCAATCCTGAACGGCGCTCTTTTTCACTGCCTCACCCCCAATGATGATGAGTCTGAGGCAATCCGGTAACGGTAATCCATTATCTCTGGCAACTAGTTCGGACCAAAATAACGCCGGCAGAGACATCACAGTGATACGGTTTTGCCGGGCTAAGGTAATAAATTCCTGCATAGAAGTTAGCCAACGCTCATCACGCATCACTAACGTGGCGCCATTACACAATGACAAGCAGCATTCCTCTACTGAAACATCAAACGCAAAAGAGGCAAATTGTAATAACCGGTCTTGCGCAGTGACGGCATAAGTGTCATTAAATCCCAGATGACGTTGATACAGCGCCTGATGTTCTATCAGCACCCCTTTCGGCTGCCCGGTTGAACCGGAGGTATAGATGACATAAGCCAGATGTCGCGGCGTCAATTCGGCTACCTGTGGGTTACTGTCCGGCTGGTCCGGCAAAATATTCGGGTCAAGTACCGTCAACCCGGCCAGTGCCTGTTCGCCAAGCGCCGCCCGGCCAGCTTCATCAACCAATACCACTGACGGGGCCGTATCATTCAGGATATACGCCAGACGTTCTCCCGGATAAGTCGGGTCAAGCGGTACATAAGCCCCGCCCGCTTTCAGCACCGCCAACAACGCCACCACTACCGCCGGTGAACGCGCCATGCAAATCACCGCCCGCTGATCTGGTATCAGGCCCAATGCAATCAGTTGGTGGGCAAGACGGTTGGCGCGAGCATTTAATTCGGCATAACTGAGAGTCTGCTCTTCATAGACTAACGCAGTCGCTTCCGGGGTTTTCTCTACCTGTTGTTCAAACTGTTGATGAATACATAGCGGGTCAGGATAGGGGATTTCAGTAGCATTCAAGGTTTCCAGTAACAGCATCCGTTCCGTTTCGGGCAGGACATTTAGCACACGTATCGGCGTCTCCGGGGCCTGCTCAAGGGCTTCCGCCAGACTTTCCAACGCCTGCTGCATATAACCGCATAGTCTCTCTGACTCAAACGGTTGTACCACCTGAGCGGTCAACCCTAACGTAGAACCACCATCCTCTACCGATAGGCCAAATGGATAGTTGGTCCGTTCCTGTTCCCCCAAGAATTCAATCCCGGCCATTGTCTCATCCAGCGCCGGCAGTGGCTCATTATGGCGATAGTTGAACAGGGCGCTAAAGAGTGGGCTATCACCTTGTATCCCACTGCACCGCTGAGCCAGCGCCAGTGAAGCATGCTCATGCTCCAGTAATTCAGCCAATCGTAAATGAACCGCCCGCACGCTCTCCTGTACCGGGGTATCATCGATGTCCAACCGCAACGGCAAGGTATTCATAAACAGCCCCATGCCATTGTCTGCCCCTTCTCCCGCAGCCATACGCCCAAACAGGACGGTGCCAAACACCACTTTCTCTTGCCCGCTGATACGCGACAACACTTGCGCCCATGCCAGATGACACAACGCCGCCAGACTGATGCCCAAACGCCGGGCTTGACTGCGCAGGCGATCATTTAATGAGGTGGTTAGCATCCGATAGGATTCCGTCATGCGAGATCCGTCACGATGCACCTCCGCCAGTCCGAATGGCAACGTTGGCTCATCCACCTCCGCCAACATGTCGGTAAAGAAACGGGTATGCGCTGCCTGACTCACCCCCAACCGGGACTGAGCCACCAGATTGCGGAAAGGCGCTGGCGTAGGCAGGCGCTCTTCCTGCCCGGCAAAATAGGCCCGCACTTCACGGTGCATCACTTCCATCGTTTCATGGTCGCCAATTAAGTGATGCTGCACTTCCAGTAAGAACCAACGACCATCCGTTTCCTGAGCGATAACAAAATGCAATAACGGAGCCTGCCCCAGATCAAGACGATACTGACTCGGATCAAAACGCTGGGTTAACTGGTCAATCACCGGGCCGTCAGCCGGGTCTAGCGTCAGCTCCGTCACGGGCAACTGTGCTCGGCGCAAGACCACTTGTGCCGGGGCTGACAATCCTTGCCAAATAAAAGCCGTCCGCAGGGTGTCATGACGATCAATCGCCTGTTGCACCGCAGCCAGATAACGGTCCAGCAGAGATCGGTTAGCAAAGACCACCGGATAGAGCAACAGATACGGGTCGCCTTCCTGTTCCAACAGATGGTGGAACAGAATACCATCCTGCAACGGCGACAATGCATAGATATCCTGAATATTGGTCATCCCGCCCGGCGCCAGTTCAACGATGTGATCAATCTCATTTTGGGTCAGATCAATCAATGGCAACATCTCCGGCGTCAGCGCCGTGGTAGTGGGAGTGATGACGTTAGGCGGTATCATCACGGTCTGATGCTGTCCCAACGCTTGGGCCAGCGTTGACAGCGCCGGTGACTGGAACAGATCGCGCGCCGTTAGTGTCAATCCCAAGTGACGCAGACGTTCAATCATGCGTACAGCAAGCAGTGAATGGCCGCCTAACGCAAAGAAACTGTCATGCCGGCTTATCTGCTCAATGCCCAATAATTCACGCCAGATAGCCGCCAGGGCGATCTCAGCCTCCCCTTGCGGCGCCTCATAAATCTGACGGGCAAAATCTTCCTCTCTTGGCGCCGGTAATGCCCGACGATCCAGTTTGCCGCTCGGAGTCTGCGGGAAGGTATCCAGACGCACAAAAGCTACCGGAACCATATAGTCAGGCAAAATCGTACTCAAGTATTCACGTAAATCAGCCGCCAATCTCTCGTGTGCTTCCGCCGCCACATAGGCGACCAGCCGTTTGTGCTGCCCATCATCCAGTGCCAGCACCGCCGCCTCTTGTACCGCTGGGTGTTCCACCAAACGGGTTTCAATTTCCCCCAACTCAACCCGGAAGCCACGGATTTTAACTTGTTCATCGTTACGGCCCAGGAATTCCAGATCACCGTCCGGCAGAAAGCGGGCCAAATCCCCAGAGCGATACATCCGCGCGTCGAATTCCGGGCTAAAGGGGTCCGGCAGAAAACGTTCCGCGCTCAATGCAGGTCGGTTGAGATAACCTCGCGCCACACCCACACCGCCAATGTACATTTCTCCAATGCCACCCAATGGAACCGGTTGACCTTCTCTATCCAACAGATATATGCGGGAATTTTTAGTTGGCCGACCGATAGAACGGGCATCTTCCGGGGATAATAGCTCCTTATAAGTCACCGTCACGGTATTTTCCGTCGGACCATAACCGTTCAACAACCGGGGCCGGTGGCCTTCCTGCTTAAACCAATCCTGAACGGCGTTCTTTTTTACCGCCTCACCACCAATCATGACGAGTCGAAGGCAATCCGGTAACGATAACCCAGGCTCTCTGGCCGCCAGTTCAGACCAGAATAGAGTCGGCAGAGAAACAATCGTAATACGATGTTGCCGGGTTAAAGCAATAAATTCCTGTACCGAAGCCAGCCAGCTATCATCCCGGATCACCAGTGCGGCCCCATTGCATAATGTCGAGAAAAATTCTTCTACTGAAACATCAAACGCAAACGCGGCAAATTGCAACACCCGATCTTGCACAGTGACGGCATAGGTGTCATTAACGCCCAGAAGACGTTGATAAATCGCCTGATGTTCTATCATCACCCCTTTCGGCTGCCCGGTTGAACCGGAGGTGTAAATCACATAGGCCAGATGCTGTGGCGTCAACGCAGTCACCAATGGATTGCTGTCCGGTTGGTCGGGGAGGATATTCGGGTCAAGCACTGTTAACCCAGTCAGCGCAGCTTCACCCAACGCTTCCCGACCAGCCGCATCAGCCAACACCACTGACGGGGCAGTATCATTTAGGATAAACGCCAGACGTTCCGCCGGGTAAGTTGAATCCAGCGGCACATAGGCCCCGCCAGCTTTCAGCACTGCCAACAGCGCCACCACCATCGCCGGGGAGCGTGCTACACAGATCGCTACTCGCTGGTCCGGTACGACGCCCAATGCAATCAACTGGTGCGCCAGCCGGTTAGCGCCAGCATTTAATTCAGCATAACTGAGTCTTTGCCCTTGATACTCTAACGCCGTGGCCTCTGGAGTTTGCTCTACCTGTTGCTCAAATAATTGATGAATACATAACGGGTCAGGATAAGGGATTTCAGTCGTGTTCCAAGTTTCCAGCAATAATGTACGTTCAGCCTCAGGCAACAAATTAAGCTGCCCGACGGGAATTTCATCCCCCATCTTTTTCGATGCTGCCAGCACCTGTAAGTGCTCACTCATCCGTAAAACAACTTCCGTGCTCAGGCGATTTTCATCATAGATCCAGCGAAAACCGCCCTGCTCATTTATCTGGAAGGTCAACAATTCGCCGGATATCTTCTGATCACGTGGCTTATCATCCTTTATCAACGAGACGGCGATTCGCCACGGCCGACTGGTTGCCAACGCCGGGATAGCCTGCAACGAAGGAGAACAAGAGAAGAGATCACAACTAAATGTACCGTATTGCTCCAACCGGGACAGCTCATCATCAACCCAGCCAGCTACCTCACGCCAAGGCTTATCAAGCGCTACCTCAACGGCCATAGGCACCACCGTCGCCAGATTTGCCGACTCATCTTTTACCTCATCCACACGCCAACCGATTTGGAATGAGGTCTGTTGAGTCAGGCGCGCAAGGTAAATGACAAAAGTCTGCAACAACGTTCGCAATGGCTCCTCTTCACCATTTTTAGGTAGAGGGGACTGCCAAGCGCTCATTGTCCATCTGGGTTCTGTTTGTTCTCCGGCGGTTTCGAAAGGTAACTGGAGGGGTTGCAAAGCAGCAAGACGCTCATACCAAAATAATTCACTGGGTGTGAGTCTCTCAAGGATATTCTTTGTATTTCGAGTCTGTTGTGAAACGTCATTTGCGTCGGTCATATTTTCTGACGTCTGAGTTTTAAACGCACTTCCCACTTTAGCAATGTTATTTTTCATCTACTACCTCAATGAATCTGTTAGAAATTTGAAAACCGTCATTCCCGACAGTCATCACTAATGTTTCTCTCCTACTTCTTGCCCAAAAATAAAAATAAACACATCGGCTATCCACCCAAGAGACTCTGATACCGGATGCTACAGATCGATTAATTGACTGTAATTTTCGTTGACGGACGCTGATATTACATAATTAAAAACTTAACCATTAACTGCATTTATTATCCATAATTACCCAATAACCTTTATACTTTATCCGTTTTCCATTAATACCTAATTAAAACCATTTCAAAAACAAACCAAGTATTTTAAAAGAAAAAACAGACCAAATTACATTTAATTATCAAAATATTACTTTGACAATCACCTATAAAATAGTCCCTATTCCAATAATAAAAGGATATACTAATTCCAAATATAGTTATTCAATAGGCATAAAATAATCCTGTATATTCAATCATACCAAAATATAACGTCAAGCTAAAAATAATTCATAAAAAATTATTTTTCAACAATAAGACAATACCGCTAACAAATATACCACAAATGGATAAATACAAATTATATTTAACTTAATTACATATACCCTGCAATAATTAGAATGTAAAAAAACACAAATGTTATTATATCAACAACCAATAATAAACAATTTCAAATTAAAATAACTTAATTTTTCATTGCTTTATAATAATACACAACGCAATCTATATACTAATCAATAATATTTACTATCGCACAAATCAAACACTCTCCCATTTAAATACTTTAACTTTAAGGCACCCTATATCTCATTCAAATTTCAAATATAAGAAAATAACTTTTTCACTACATACACTTATAACTAAACATTAATTTTAACTTTATGATTAATGCTATTTTAAAATAGCATGGACATTAACACCAATTATCTTTAATATATTAATCAATTGTTATTTTTATAAAATTATCTATTTATGTCTTCTATAACTCACATCCTTAAATGTTAATGATAAAGCAGCTATAATAGCTGGAATGGATAAAATGGCAAAAATAGTGCCATGACTTAATTCAAGCTTGATCAGTTCTGCGCCAAATAAGATACCGAAAATCCCACCGAATCTTCCAAACCCTAACATCCAGGCAACACCCGTCGCCCTACAATGAGTAGGATAAAATTGTGCAGAGATTGCACCCATCGACGCCTGAGCGCCATTCATCGTTATCCCGGCAAGAAATATAAGAATACTCAATAATAATACATTTTCTTCCTGACCAATAAAAAAGACTAAAATACCAGCCAGAGCATAATTAGTTGCAACCACTTTATGAGGATTAATTCGATCCATTAACCAACCGGAAAAGATCGTACTAATTACGCCTCCCAAAGGAAATAATCCTGTCAGTGTTGCCGCCATGCTAATACTGAAACCAACATCATTCATTAAAAACGGCATCCAACTTGTCAGAACATAAAAAACCAATGCTCCCATGCAATAGGTTATCCATAACATTGTCGTCCCAACTAAGAATCGATTAGATAAAACCGTTTTAATTGACGATTTATATATAACTTCTTCTCCATCAAAAGTAAATTTGTTTATATCATTTAAAGTATCGCCGGTCATTTTAGATAAAATTCTTCTTATATTATTATCCTTTGAACCACCTTGCAAAGCCAAATATCTAAGTGACTCAGGTAATAGAAAAAAGAGAAATAGCGATAGAAATAACGGCAGAATACCCCCTAAAATCAAAACTCCCTGCCAGCCAAAATGTGGAATAATCCATGCAGAAATTACCCCTCCTACCGCAGCACCGAGAGGAAAACCACAAAAAACGATATTTATTAACAAAGATCGCCGATTCTCTGGTGCATATTCAGATATTAAGGTTATTGCATTTGACATTGCCGCACCAAGACCCAACCCAGTCAAAAACCGCAAAATAGTTAATGTCTGTATTGAATCTGCGACAGCGGTAGCAAGACTCAATAGGCCAAAAACCGTGACGGATATTGTCAGCACTGACCTTCGACCAAACCGATCGGCAAGTGGACCGGCAAAAATCGACCCCAACGATAACCCAAAAAGAGCGGCGCTCATAGCCGGCCCAAGAATAGCACCTTCTACTTTAAAATCATTGACCACGGCTGGTGCAATATACCCCATTAATACCGTATCAAAACCATCAATAACAACAATTAAGAAACATAAAATTAATACTTGCCATTGAACCTTCGAAAATTTTTGATTATTAATAACATGTTGAATACTGACTGTTTTAGTGCTATCCATCTTAAATCACCAATATTAAAAAACTCATTATTCTTAATTATAAAGATAAATTATCTGGTTTAATAATAGAGGTAAAGAAAATTTATTTTCAATATTTCCTGCATTAATTTTATTAACATCCATATTATCATCATGAAAAACATAATTGACGTTATTATTTTCAATTTATAACATTTTCCTGAAATATCTCTATTGACTGATAGTCACATCTCTAATTTAAAATTTCTGTCCTCTGTCCTCTGTCCTCTGTCCTCTGTCCTCTGTCCTCTGTCCTCTGTCCTCTGAATTCACATTAATAATAACGAAAACATCTAATAACCTATCCCACTTTTGAGAATTCATGAATTCCTAATCAATTGTTTTAATTGCTCTTTTATGATTTTTCCACTTGCGTTTCTGGGTAATGAACGTCCTACGTGACGAAATACTTTCGAAGTGTAAGAATATGTCTTACACTATAGAATATTAGTTATCTGAATGAGGTGTATTATGGTATCGCGTACAATGACAGTAGATACCGGCGAAGAATTACGTGGTTTTGTAGAAAGCCTAGTCGAATCAGGTTATTACAAAACTAATAGTGAAGTCGTTCGGGAAGGATTACGGTTATTACAGGAAAAACAAGCTGAATCCAAACTGGAAGCACTTCGTCAGCTAATTGATGACGGTGATAACAGTGGCGAAGTTGTAGCGTGGGATCTCAATACTTTCCTTACACGTATGAAAAATAAAACACACAATGTCCAGTAAAACATTTTTTCTAAAGCCTAAAGCTGAACAGGACTTAGAAGCTATTTTTGAATACAGTTATCAAGAATTTGGCCTGGAAAAAGCGTATCAATATATCAAGAATATCGACAGGGCTTTTCATACACTTGCTGAAGCTCCCGGGCTGGCCCGGAATTACAACCATGTTCGACTTGGGCTAAAGGCATTCCCGGTTGCTTCACACATTATCTTTTTTCGCTTAATGGCAAATGGTATCACTATTGTAAGAGTCTTACATCAATCTATGGATTATCAACGGCACATGGAATGAATACTGAGGTTTCGCAAAAACCAGCCTAACAGGAAGGGGGAATATCAGGATCTCTAATGATCGGATTTTGAGGTTCAATCGTGTAAAAAATCACTTAATGCGTGCTGAACATTTGGCATTGGCATTTTGATCGCCATAGTTAAATATAGGGACTGTCCTAGATAAGTCATTTGATCTAGGATATCCAAATGAGAAAAATTCGGATTAGCCAATACAAGCAAAAATGTCTTCAGCAGCTCCTTGTGGCAGGAGCCACAGCGCACACTGCGGCAGGAAGGTATCTTAGTGATGTAATGCAACCTGTGGCGAAATTATCAGGTACAATCACGTAAAAATGCCTCACACACCGAGAAGAATAATCGGGCTGGCGGAGATATGAATCAGTTTCCACAATACCAAGGAGATTCTCTCCAAAGACCTCTAATGCGGACTGAATAAAATAGTCAGTTCTTGCGTCCATATAAATTTACTCTATAAGTATATCAAGTCCATAAATCATGCATCGAATCAAACTACATGTTTTAATAAGTTATAGTCGTAAGCAACAGGGATCTCAATTAAAAACGGTTCATTAAGAATGATATGCTTGTTCCAAGACTTTCGGAAGTTCTTCTTTTTGAATTTGCTCCCATATTAAGAAATACAGTCGATACCTTTCAATTCCAGACCAACATTACAGTATTATTGAGGCGGGACAGACCATAAATACCAGTAAATTAACGGTTATCACAAACCATTACCACGACATTATATATTTTCAGGCATTAAGAAAATACTTGGTGCACAAGTCGCCTATTAGCACAAGCGCACCTAGCAATACGGTGGATCAACCCATTGCAAGCTATAATCCCGGCGCCTTCCATAATGAAGTTGTCAAACCATGATCGACTAACGTTAATTGATCAGCATATATCGCCTGCCAATCCTGTTTAGCCTTTTGATACACTTCATAATGTTCAGGATTTGGCTGATATTCATGTTGCCAACGCACCAGTTTTTCCCCTGTCGTCCCCATTGCATCATAAAGCCCCACTCCCACTCCGGCGGCAATGGCACATCCCAAAGCGGTTGATTCTTTAACCATCGGCACCCGAACCGGCAATCCTGTCACATCAGATAAAATCTGGCTCCATAATTTTCCTTTTGAACCCCCACCAGCGAATACCAGTGAATCCGGTTTCACTGCGGAAAAAGCAGAAATCAGATCCAAGTTACAGGCCGAGACAATCGCTGCGTTCTCTTCCAACGCACGGAATAGGGTCGCTTTATTGCATTTCTCAGGATCAATGGAAAGGTTAATAAAGGAAGGTGCAGCATGATACCAAGCTTTAAATCGCATCACATCAGAGAAAATTGGCATGATACCGTAAGAGCCTGCCGGGACTCTGGCCGCCATATCTTCCAGTAAGCTATAAGTATCAACACCAAGACGCTCTGCCAACAGCTTTTCTTCCGCGCAAAATGCGTCCCTAAACCAACGCATGGTTAAGCCAGTAAAGAAACTAATGGACTCCGCCTGAACCATGCCAGGAATAACATGAGGGTTTATCCGTGTATTCATATTCGGGTCAGTGACTGGCGCCGGCAAATTGACCACCTGCTGCCAGAAAGTGCCACCGATAACGGCGGTCTGGGCAGGTTTGACAACACCTAAACCAAGACAGCCAAGCTGTACATCGCCACCGCCCATAATGACCGGTGTGCCAACGTTCAATCCACATTGAGTAGCGGCTTTCTCAGTGACGTAACCTAACAAGGTTCCGGTCTCTTTTACCGGCGAAAGAATATCAGAGCGCAATCCTGCCATCTCAAGCAGATCGGGCCGCCAGTCACGACTTGCCAGATCCAGCATGCCTGTCGTACCGGCATTGGAGGGATCGACAGCCACTTCGCCACTGAGCATATTTGCCAGCCAGTCGCTGATCATGGTTAAAGCCGCTGCCTGACGATAGATATCAGGACGATGATGAGCCAACCATAACAGACGAGGCATTGCACCCAAGGCTAATGTTTGCCCTGAACACTGGTAAACATCATATTCAAAAGTGCTGTCATACAGCGCCTTCAATTCACTCACTTCATGGCTGGAACGCGCGTCCACATTCGCGCAAGCCCAGATCGGCTCGCCATTGCGGTTATAAAGCACAATGCCTTCCCGCATGGAACAGGATGCCACCCCCTGAATAGCGCTGGCGGGCAATTCCGCGGCTTTCAGCGCCTGACGAATACATTGGCATGCAAGTTGCCAGTTCGTCGCTAAATCAAACTCCATTGAACCCGGTACATCAGGTACAGGCTGATGTATCCATTCAGCCTGTCCTGCGGCGATCTGATTCCCTTCAAGATCAAATATCACTGCACGAACACTCCCTGTTCCTGCATCAAGCGCCATCAGATATTTTCCCGATGGATTAGCACTACGGCGTTGATTCATGATGCTATCCTCAGTTTAATTACTTTTTGAACTATTACTTTTTAAACTTATAGCTTTACCTCAAATTTTTTCTGCTTATTTCACGGATAGAGTCAATACAGGGTTCAACGCAGCAAATTCAGCATTGCTTTGGCAGTCTGTTCTTCCGTCACCAGTCCATTGATATATTGACCATGCAACGCGGCAATAATGGCTTCCGCTTTCTCTTCCCCTCCCGCGACGCCAATCACTGTCGGGATGGTTTTTAGTTCTGGCATGGAGATACCTATCAGCTCCTGATGAATCTGCATATCCTCCACCAGTTCACCATCAGCACGCATAAAATAGCCAAGGATATCGCCCACAGCGCCTTTCCGACCAAACATTAGCTGTTCACCACCACTGATATAACCAGAACGCATAATTGTCGCCTGCTGTTTCTGATTAACCGCGCCAATACCAACGATAGCAATATCAGCCGCGCAAGCCGCCAGCAAAACATCTTGGACACTGCTTTCCTGACGGAATGTTTCAGCAACCTGAGCCGTGGAAGCTCGTAATGGGGCAGGGATAATACTGATTGAACAAGCTGCATCCAGTTGACCAATACCGGTCATATAAGGACCGACGCCACCGGATAGTGTGACTAACCTGATTTGTTGTGATGAGATAAAGCCACTTAAATGTTGCAATGTGCACATGGTGGTTTCACCAAATCCCACTGCTAATAATTGCTGCGGTTCAATCAATGCCATCAGCAAATGTGCCGCGCCGACCCCTAATCTGGCATTAAGATTCATATTCGCCAGTGCTGGTAAAACGCGCACCTGTTTCAAAGAGAAATGTTTTTGCAGGGTATCTTCCAGCGCCAAACACCCCTCATAACGAGAGTTAATTTGTACCCGAATGACACCTGATTGCCGCCCTTTCTCCAGTAATCTGGAGACTTTTAACCGGCTCAAACCAAGCAAATCGCCGATGTCGCCTTGTGTCAGGCCATCGTGATAGTAAAACCATGCAATACGCGCAAGCAGCTCTTCTTCACTCATGCTATTACCCGGATAGGTGTCCTCATTTTTCTCTTTAGCTGACTTTTCTTTCACTGATTTTATCGACATAACCACTTTCTTTTTATCCGCACTCAACAGATAACCATTAAAACGTATAACACGCCAGAGTCTTACCGCAAAAATTTGAACATAATTCAATGAATATGCAAATTTTTCACAAAATGTGATCTAAATATTGCCAATATCACAATTTAACAGCTACCATGTTGAACAATTGTTTTTTAAATATATAAATGTTCATTTTGTCTGCCTCCGCACCTGTATGTTAAGAGGATGCCGCGATGTTACATAACAACACCGCAGTACCACCACTATTAGAAGTCAGTGGCATCAGTAAGCAGTTTTCCGGCGTAATGGTACTGAAACATATTGATTTTACTCTGCTTTCAGGGCAGATACATGCTCTGTTAGGGGGTAATGGCGCGGGCAAATCAACACTGATGAAGATTATTGCCGGTATCGAGCAGCCAGATAAAGGCACTCTCAAGATTAGCGGTGATCATGTCAGCCATCTTAATCCCACTAAAGCCCATCAACTCGGTATTTATCTGATACCACAAGAACCATTGCTATTTCCGAATTTGTCTGTACAAGAAAACATTCTGTTTCGGTTGCCAAAGCATCAGGTAGATAAGTCTAAAATGAAACAGCGACTGGCATTACTTGGCTGTCAATTAGATCTGCATGTCAGTGCTAGCAGCCTTAATGTCGCCGATCAGCAATTGGTAGAAATTATGCGCGGCCTGATGCGTAATTCGAAAATCTTAATCCTTGATGAACCTACCGCCTCCCTGACGCCAGCAGAAACCAAACGCCTATTTGCCCAGCTCCGCGAGTTACAACAGCAAGGCGTCGGCATCATTTTTATTTCTCACAAAATCCCTGAAATCTACCAATTAGCGGATCAGGTCAGCGTCATGCGTGACGGTAGTATTGCTTTAAGTGGCGAAATCCACGATTACACAACAGATGATATTATTCAGGCTATTACACCGGCCGCGAAAAATCAGACATTAAACGGCGTCCCAAAATTGAGCCTGGATCTCAACAATAACCGGCACCAGACAGCGCCAGATCGACCAATACTGACAGTCACAAAACTGAGTGGCGAGGGTTTCAGCAATATCACATTCTCAGTGAAACCCGGTGAGATTCTTGGCTTGGCCGGCGTTGTCGGCGCAGGTCGTACCGAACTGGCTGAAACCCTTTATGGCCTGCGCCCTGCGATATCCGGTGAAGTCAAGTTAAAACAATACGCCATTAATGAGCTAACAACCGCTCAACGTCTGGCTCAGGGTTTGGTTTATTTGCCGGAAGATCGGCAGTCATCAGGACTATTTCTGGATTCATCACTCGGCTGGAATATCTGCTCACTAACCCACAACCGCGATACATTCTGGATACGCCCCGCCTATGACACCGCGGTCCTTGAACGCTATTGCCAAATCCTGAATATCAAATTCAGCCATATCAACCAGCCGATCAAAACGCTGTCCGGCGGTAATCAACAGAAAGTGCTGATTGCTAAATGTCTGGAAGCTCACCCCGCCGTTCTTATTATTGATGAACCTACACGTGGTGTGGATGTCGCGGCACGCAATGATATTTACCAACTGATTCGCCATATCGCCCAACAACAAGTGGCGATTATTTTTATTTCATCGGATCTGGATGAAGTGGTTCAAATGACTGATCGGGTATTAGTTATGCATCAGGGAGAAATCAACGGCGAATTAACTAAGCAACAAATGGATATTGATACCATTATGCACATCGCTTTCGGCGAACATAAATCACAACAGGCGGCATCATGTTGAAACTTATCCAGAATAATCGAGAAATTACCGCATTAATTGCCATTCTCTGTCTATTTGGCTTACTTAGTCTCATCGACCACCAGTATTTTAACTTACAAACTGTCACCCTCGTTTTCAGTAGTGCGCAGATCCTTATCTTGCTTGCAATGGGGGCAACATTGGTCATGCTGACTCGCAATATTGATGTCTCTGTCGGCTCCATTGTCGGCTTATGCGCGGTCATGATGGGAATGTCATTGAATGCCGGTTTTAGCCTGCCCGTTTCCTGCCTGTTGACTCTTCTCCTCGGTATGGGTGCCGGGTTCATTAATGGCGTACTGGTCGCCTGGCTGAAAATTCCCGCGATTGTTGCCACTCTCGGCACGCTGGGGCTTTACCGTGGCCTGATGTTATTGCTGACTGACGGTAAATGGATTGAAGGCTTACCGGACGAATTAAAGCGCCTTTCCGCACCTTTATGGCTCAATATCTCACCTATCGGCTGGCTGTTAATGATCTTGATATTAGCAATGGCGTGGATACTAGCAAAAACCCCATTTGGCCGGAGCTTTTACGCCACAGGAGACAACCTGCAAGGCGCTCGTCAATTGGGCGTTCGTACAGATAGCATTCAAATTATCGCCTTTTCCGTAAATGGCGTGATGGCCGCACTGGCCGGGATTGTTTTTGCTTCCCAGATTGGTTTTATCCCAAATCAGACCGGTAATGGGTTGGAAATGAGAGCTATCGCAGCTTGTGTGCTAGGCGGCATCAGTCTGCTTGGCGGCACCGGTACAGTAATCGGCGCTATTTTAGGCGCATTTTTCCTGACGCAGATAAACAGCGGATTAGTACTACTAAAACTTCCTGCCTGGTGGAATGATTTTATTGCCGGATTTGTTCTGCTGGCAGTATTGATTTTTGATGGACGCCTTCGTTGTGCCATCGAAAAAAATATCCGCCAACAAAAATATGCCCGTTTCCTCAAAAATGACAAAAGTAATCAGGTGACATAATGAGTATCGGTCAACGTTATGGTTGGGAATTCGCCCTAGCCGCATTACTGATTATTGAAATTCTGCTATTTGGCATAGCAAACTCGCGCATGCTGGATATCAATATATTGTTGCTGAGTACCAGTGATTTTATTTGCATCGGGATTGTGGCCTTGCCGCTGACTATGGTCATTGTGAGTGGCGGTATCGATATTTCATTCGGCTCAACTATTGGTTTGTGCGCGATATCGCTCGGAGTGATGAATCAGGTCGGTATTCCAATGGCCGCCGCCATTCCTTTAACTCTACTGGTCGGTGCAATATGTGGAATAATCAATGCCGCGCTGATTTTATATACCGGCATTAACCCGCTGGTTATCACACTCGGTACCCTATATCTGTTCGGCGGCAGCGCTCTGCTGCTTTCCGGCATCTCCGGCGCAACCGGTTATGAAGGCATTGGCGGCTTCCCACAAGCATTGACTGACTTCGCTAATTTGACGGTGCTTGGCCTACCCATGCCATTAGTGCTGTTTTTACTCTGTCTCCTTATTTTTTGGCTCTTCATGCATCGTACCCACAGTGGACGCAATATTTTCCTGATTGGGCAAAGCAGTAAAGTTGCCCGTTACGCGGCAATTCCCATTGCCCGAACACTGTATCTTCTCTATACCCTGACCGGCATCGCTTCTGCTATCGCCGCCATTGTATTAGTTTCCTATTTTGGATCAGCTCGCTCTGACCTTGGCGCGTCATTTCTGATGCCGGCAATCACCGCGGTAGTATTGGGCGGAGCCAATATTTACGGTGGTTCAGGTTCAATCATCGGCACCGCGCTGGCTATATTATTAATTGGTTATTTACAACAGGGATTACAGATGGCAGGCGTTCCCAATCAGGTATCCAGCGCCCTCGCCGGCGCCCTGTTAATTATTGCCGTGGTAGGACGTTCCATCAGCCTGCATCACCACCAAATTCGTGACTGGATACAGCGATGGCGAAATCAGAGGTTGTCTTCCTAAATCGACAGGTTGAATTTTATGACATTACAGTCCCTCTGAAACCCAACAATATGGAGAGAGTAATGAAAACATTAATCCTGAAAAAACTGGCTCTAATTAGCCTATTAAGTTTGGCTTGCGCCTCTTGGGTACATGCCGCCGAAAGAATTGCTTTCATCCCTAAACTGGTCGGTGTCGGCTTTTTTACCAGTGGCGGCCAAGGCGCAGTAGCCGCCGGGAAAGCCCTGGGTGTCAATGTTACCTATGATGGACCGACAGAACCCAGTGTTGCCGGGCAAGTTCAGCTTATCAACAACTTCGTGAACCAAGGCTATGACGCTATTGTGGTCTCGGCGGTTTCACCGGATGGCCTATGCCCCGCGTTGAAACGAGCCATGCAACGGGGGGTGAAAATTCTAACCTGGGATTCAGACACCTCGCCGGAATGCCGTTCTATCTATATCAATCAGGGAACGCCAAGTCAGTTGGGCGGAATGCTGGTGGACATGGCTGCCAATCAGGTGCAAAAAAAGCAAGCCAAAGTCGCGTTTTTCTACTCCAGCCCAACGGTAACTGATCAAAACCAATGGGTAAAAGAAGCCAAAGATAAAATTGCCGCGGAACACCCAGGTTGGGAAATTGTCACCACCCAATTTGGTTATAACGATGCAACCAAATCCTTACAAACCGCAGAAGGGATCTTAAAAGCCTGGAGTGATCTGGACGCCATTATTGCCCCGGATGCCAACGCCCTGCCTGCTGCGGCCCAAGCGGCAGAAAATCTGAAACGACAAGATGTTGCGATCGTCGGTTTCAGCACCCCCAATGTCATGCGTCCTTATGTCGAACGCGGAACCGTGAAGCAATTCGGGCTTTGGGATGTGGTCAACCAAGGCAAAATATCGATTCATGTCGCCAATGAATTACTCAAGAAGGGTGATTTAAATGTCGGCGATAAACTAGATATTCCCGATATTGGCATTGTCGAAGTTGTCCCAAACCGCGTTCAGGGTTATCGCTATGAGGCCAAAGGAAACGGTATTGTTGTTCTGCCTGAACGGGTCATTTTCACCAAAGACAATATCAATCAATACGATTTCTAATGCTACTGTCCAGCAATCTCTGCCATGCATGGTTGCTGGACCAATGTAAGTGAGTTAGGAGAAGAAAAATGGCAGATTTAGATGATATTAAAGATGGTAAAGATTTTGGTATTGATATCCCGCAGAAGAACAGCCTGTTTGAACTGAAAGGCTGTGGCGCACTGGATTGGGGAATGCAATCACGACTTTCCCGCATTTTTAATCCCAAAACCAATCGAACAGTTATGTTGGCTTTCGACCACGGTTATTTTCAAGGGCCAACAACCGGGCTTGAACGCATCGATATCAATATTGCTCCACTGTTCCCCCATACCGACGTCTTGATGTGTACCCGCGGTATTCTGCGTAGTCAGGTTCCACCCGCAACCAATAAACCGGTGGTCCTACGTGCTTCCGGCGCCAACTCGATTCTGACGGAACTCTCCAATGAAGCGGTCGCGGTTGCGATGGAAGATGCTTTACGCCTGAATGTCTGTGCCGTAGCCGCTCAGGTCTATATCGGCTCTGAATATGAGCATCAATCAATTAAGAACATTATCAAATTAGTCGATCAGGGAATGCGTTACGGTATGCCAACAATGGCAGTCACCGGCGTTGGTAAAGATATGGTTCGGGATCAACGTTATTTTTCTCTGGCGACGCGCATTGCGGCCGAAATGGGCGCACAAATCATTAAAACTTACTATGTCGATACAGGCTTTGAACGTATTGCCAGCGGATGCCCAGTTCCTATTGTCATTGCGGGTGGTAAAAAGCTACCAGAAAAAGAGGCTCTGGAGATGTGTTACCAGGCCATTGATCAAGGGGCTGCCGGTGTTGATATGGGCCGTAATATATTCCAATCCGAAGCTCCGGTTGCCATGTTAAAAGCGGTTCAAGCCGTCGTACACCAGAATGAGAATGCCAGCAAAGCTTACGAGTTATTTTTAAGTGAAAAACAATAAGGAGAATATAAGATGCACGTAACTCTGGTTGAAATTAATGTTAAGCAGGACAAATTAGACGAATTTATTGAAATTTTTCGCCTTAATCATCTGGGGTCAATTAAAGAAGCAGGCAATTTACGTTTTGATGTATTACGGGATGAAAATATCCCTACCCGCTTTTATATTTATGAAGCCTATGTTGATGAAAAAGCGGCTTACGCACACAAGCAAACTCCTCATTATCTGCAATGTGTTGAACATCTTGAATCCCTAATGTCTGAACCCAGGAAGAAGAGATCGTTTATAGGTGTGATGCCGGAAATAAAATAAATATACCCGTCATCTTTCAAGCTGCCTCTTTGTTGGCTGCACTCACTCACCCCGGTCACATAGTTATCTATGCTCCCGGGGATTTTGACGCTCCCTGTAATTTTTGGTCTTTTCTCTTAACCATGCCCTCCCCCTTCCAGTTCTTCCCTAGCGGCAATAAGTACTTGCTCTGGCATTGTTCTCAGAACTTCTTTAGGTTTCTTATTACCTAACCAACTATTATTCGAACCAAACCAAACAGCCAATCCCCAAGAGGTTTTTTTATCACCAAATAATGTGATGATTTTCTTAATAATATCAAGCGGTTTAAAATCTTCATCTAAAGCATATTGAGGAAAATAACCTTTACCATCAATCGTAATCGCAAAAATCTTATTACTGTTTTTCCATCTGTTTGGCCCTACACTCTTATTGCTGGATTTAAACCCATATCCATTTGAAACAGCCTCTGAGGTCAACCAGATTGAATCTGATAGGATTGACTCCTTTAAAGCTTTTCGACGTGCTGAGAAACGAGCGTCACGATCTTGCTTCTGTGCAGATGATAGTTTCCTGACAGAATTATCTGCCTTTATCTTATTGAACTCTTTCTTTTTGGGTTGAATCCCAGGTTCTGCTTTCTGATTCACTTTTTTATCGGCCTTAAGTACAGGGAACCATGTTTAAGTTTCGTTGCCATCTCAGTAGCAACCTGATCCATATCCAAACCTTCACCAGTAAAATTAGCTGGAATATTTTTTAACTCAGTTGTCCCTCGTTGAGCAAACTCAACAAAATTAATAATCTCTTCATACATATGTGCAGGCACGGCATAGAACTGGATCTGATTGTTTGATGAGACAGCAATAGCATCTCCTTGGGCTTCCGCCAAAGCCGCGCTAGGATTGGTTTTGAACTTGCTTATCGGTATGGTGTAACCACACATAACCTTCTGTAACATATAGCATACCTCCACTTAACACTGCCATATATAGCTCAAAATTCAGCTCTAAATATAGAGCTATATTTGGATACCACTAACATCTCGTAGATTAATAAATTATTAATTTACAGGGTTCTCATAATAAACCAGTACACTCTGATCATGTTTTTACTTCTCAGGACTATACTGTGAAGCAGTATATATTTGCAACTCGCGGGGCTAACACGGCATCAATATTCCTCATTCTCCTCCATGTTCTTTCTTTATAAACCTCTATTCATATTTATTCTCCAAGAATAACGCTACGTTTTCCTTGCCTATCACTAAAATCAACAAGTAATAATTCTCAACCAAATATCTTAAAGTCAAAACCTACATTACTGAATGTCGTGTTAATAATACCGATATCGCCAACAAACAATTGTTTTAAAACCAACCAAAAAGGTTGACTTTTGATCGAATTGCGCTATTTTCGAGGAATGGAAAGAACCTTGATTAGCATTCTCCTCTTTGATGCCAAAATTGGAATATTTCAAAATGCTCTCCAAGCAGGCAAGCATACTTGTATTTTACCTTCTTGGCAGCATGACGAAAGTTAGAAGAAAAAGAGACGAGTCTGAAAACCAAACTACTTTCTTATCTACATCATTCATACCAATGACATAGGAGTAAATATATTTTGGCTGACTTAGTGCCAATCCCAATAGGCGTAATTGTTGCAGGCAGTTTGAACACGGACAGCGCGGAAAAACCGGAGCGTACACGTAGTACGTGAGGATTTTGAACACTGCCCAGGTTCAAAATGGCAAATAAAATAGCCCTATTGGGATAGGCCGTTAATTTATTTAACGATAAAAGGGCAAGATCAGGGACTCATCTCCGCGGGTTGTTCATCAATTGACTCGATTGGTAATAAATACCAAGTTAACCATCAAGATGAAATTCTGGTTTACGGTTTGAGCCACTCAATGTTACGTAAGAAAAACGTTAAACATCAACCGGTGATAATTAGAAAACCCATTGATAAATCAACGCCTCTGTTAGGTGTTGCAATTTCCAATAATGAAGTAATGGATTGTTTTATTAACCATTATAGGACAAGTTTAAATGGAGGATTAGAATTATATTTTAATTTAAAGCTAATCGGAGCTCAAATATTGGAATACAGTGTACTCCATCCCAACTCTTTAGAAAATAATGACCAGCAACCTCAAGAAACGCTATCGTTAATATATAAAAGTATAACGTGGAACCATATTATCGCAGGAACCGGCGGTTATAGTATATGGGAAGATACGGTATATTAACTCTCAATAAAATACCACCTCCCAAACGGGAGGTATTTAGATAAACTTCAAACTCAACAACCACCGACTAAAGTCGGTGGGTTAGTGATTAACGGACTGAAAGTCCGGATACGCATCGGCTGAACGATGCGTCAATTGTCCATCCTGAAGTTATCATCCGGGTTTGGTTCAAAATGATGCTCCAGATAAGCCTTTATCATCTCTTCCGTTAACTGACCCACCGTCGCACAAAAATAGCCTCTGCCCCAAAAATGCTGACCCCAGTCGCGTTTCTTTAGATGCGAAAACTCTTCAAACAACTTACTCGCTGTCCTTCCCTTCAGTCTCCTCATGATTTCTGAGGGAGATAATGTCGGGGGACTACTCACCAGTATGTGAACATGATCTTTGCTCACGACCCCTTTTAATATCCTGATTTCAAATGCTTCACATGTCTGACGAACTAACTCGCGCACCCGTATTGCTACTTCACCTATCAGCACTTTGTGCCTGTATTTCGTTACCCACACAAAATGG